>NZ_JAMYRY010000008.1:0-239482 GCF_040321655.1 Mesorhizobium sp. M0306
GTCGCCGAGGAAGTCGAAGCCGGTTTCGAAGAAGTGATTGTAGTCGCAGGTCATTTCCTCGCCGGGCGCAATGTCGCGCAAGGCATAGGTCTCCTCCGGCTGCGAGACGTCGCAATTCGGGTCGTCGGCATGGTTCATGTAGCGCGCATCGTCGGCCTCGAAGACGATGTAGTTCGGGTCGCGCCGGTCCGGGTAGGCGTAGCGGTCGAGATAGGTTTTCACCGGCCCGGTTTCCCGTTCGTAGGCCGCCACCTCGATGCGGCGGTCGTATTTCGGGTCGAGCTTCCAGACCAGCGTGCCGCGGGGAATGTGGTTCTTGGCAAAGACGCCGATGCCCTGGATGGGCGATTTGTCGAGATAGACATCGACGAGCAACATAGCAGATCCCTGGTTGATTGAGTGTTGGCGGCGGCTGTGAACAGGCCGCGCACTGGGTAGCGCGCGGCTTTTGCAATTGCGAGCGGAAAATCAGGCGTCGGGCGGGGCTGCAGCGGCAAGCTCGGCCTTGCCTGTCACCTTGAGCGCGAAGGCGTAGGTGAAGGCGATTTCCTCCAGCCTGGAAAACCGGCCGGAGGCGCCGGCATGGCCCGAATCCATGTTGATCTTGAACAGCACCGGATTCTCACCTGTCTTGCGGTCGCGCAACCGTGCCACCCATTTGGCCGGCTCCCAGTAGGTGACGCGCGGGTCGGTCAGGCCAGCCAGCGCCAGGATCGGCGGATAGTCGAGTGCGGCGACATTGTCGTAGGGCGAATAGGCGGCGATGGTCCGGTAATCCTCCGCCGAGGCGATCGGATTGCCCCATTCCGGCCATTCCGGCGGCGTCAGCGGCAGGCTGGCGTCGAGCATGGTGGTGAGCACGTCGACGAAGGGAACCTCGGCGACGATGCCGCCGAAGCATTGCGGCGCCATGTTGGCGACCGCGCCCATCAGCATGCCGCCGGCCGAACCGCCTTGCGCGACGATGCGATCATGCGCGGTGTAGCGTTCAACGACGAGGTGCTGGGCGACCGCGATGAAATCGGTGAACGTGTTCATCTTGTTCGCCCGCTTGCCGTCGTCGTACCAGCCATAGCCCTTGTCCTTGCCGCCGCGAACATGGGCTATCGCGTAGACAAAGCCGCGGTCGACCAGCGAAAACAGATTGGTGTTGAACGCGGCCGGCACGGTGATGCCATACGAGCCGTAGCCGTAAAGCAGGCAAGGTGCCGACCCGTCGAGCGGTGTGTCGCGGTGGTGGAGGAGCGAGATCGGCACCAGTTCGCCGTCGGCGGCAGGCGCCATCAGCCGGCGCGTGACATAGTGCTCGGGGTCGTGGCCGGACGGCACTTCCTGGGTCTTGAGCAGCACCCGCTCGCGGGTGCGCATGTTGTAATCGAAGACCTGCGCCGGGGTCGTCATCGACGAATAGGAAAAGCGCATGATCTCGGTGTCGTATTCGTAGGAGCCGGACAGGCCGAGCGAGAAGGCTTCTTCGTCGAAGGAGATCAGGTGCTCCTCGCCGCTCTTGCGGTCGCGTACGACGATGCGTGGCAGGCCTTCCTTGCGCTCGAGCCGGACCATGTGGTCCTTGAAGCCGATCACCGAAAGGATCAGCCGGCCCGCTTCGTGCGGCACCAGTTCCTGCCAGTTGGCGCGCACCGGATCATGGGCCGGCGCCGTCATGATCTTGAAGTCCTTGGCGCCGTCGGCATTGGTGAGGATGAAGAAGATGTCGCCGCCTTCCTCGAGCTCGTACTGCAGGCCGGTCTGGCGCGCCGCAACCAGCTTCGGCTCTGCGAACGGGTCGTTGGCGTTCATGATGCGGTATTCCGACGTCTCATGGTCGTTGATGCCGATCATGATCCACTCGTTGGAGCGTGTGCCGCCGACATCCATGAAGAAGCCCGGATCGGTTTCCTCGTAGATCAGCCGGTCGTTTTCAGGACTGTCGCCAAGCGCATGGAACAGCACTTTGGAAGGACGGTGGTTGGGGTCGAGGCGGGTGTAGAAAAAGCCGTCATTGCCGGCATCCCACACACCGCCGCCGCCGGTGTCCGGGACCCTGTCCGCCAGATCGTTGCCGCCGGCGAGATCGCGGACGCGCAGCGTGTAGAATTCGGAACCCTTGTCGTCGAAGGCCCAGAGCAGCTTGCTGTGGTCGTCCGAATGATCGACGCCGCCCAGGCGGAAATAGGGCTTGCCCTCGGCCTCGGCATCGCCGTCGAGCAAGATCTGCTTGTCGCCGCCGTCGCGCGCCGTGCGGAAATAACGCGGCTGCTGGCCGCCAAGCTTGAAGGAGGAGCCGTAGGCGTAGGGCCCGTCCGTCATCGGCACGGAAGAATCGTCTTCCTTGATGCGTCCCTTCATTTCCGCGAAAAGCTGCTTCTGCAGTTGGACCGTATCGGCCATCAGCGCCGCCTGGTAAGCATTCTCGGCTTCGAGGTGGGCGCGGATTTGGCCGTCGAGCAGGGGCGGATCCCTGAACATCTCTTGCCAATTGGTGGCCCTCAGCCAGGCATAATCGTCCGTCCGCGTCATGCCGTGATGCGTGTCGAAGATCGGCCGCTTCTCCGGCTGCGGTGGGGTGGCGGTCGGAAACACTGGGGTTTTGGTCATTACGTCTCGCTATGGAAGTTACTTGAATGGCGAATGAACACGCCGATCAGCGCGGGTTCAAGAGCTACGATCTATTGTCGTGGTGCCTTCAGAAGATGGGCGGAGGAGAGGACAATGAATATTTTTTCTCGGACTGCCGCGGCCCTCGCCGTCGCTGCGATGACCCTGGCCAATGCCGGTCAATCTCATGCAACTGCCTTTGCGGCTTGGCAAGTGGCCAATGTGCCGTTCGGCGACACGCTCAACGTGCGCAAATATCCTTCAGGAACTTCGCAGAAGCAGGCCGCCTATCCCAACGGGACGGTTCTGCAGATGACCGGCAAATGCACCGGTGGGACAAACCTGCTCGATCTCGCCCACCATTCGTACTGGCAACAGAAACAGAAGATCCGCCATCACTGGTGCCAAGTCTGGCACGATCCGGCACAGAACGGCCAGTTCGTCACCGGCTGGGTCTACGGAAAATACATCACCCCGTTTCAGTGACGCAGCACGCCGCTCCGGCCGAAGGCTCACGAGCAACAGTAACGCTTCGCAACCTATGATTTTACTGAATCCGCCGATCGGCCAGGCTGTAATGCTGCCGGCAGGATCAAGCATTGAGCTCTATTTACCTGCTGCCGTCTGTGTAATGGCTGCTTGCCGCGGCGTCAGTCGATGCTGGTCTGACCAGAAAAAACGGCAAAGTTACACTCTGCACGAAAGAGTGAAGCTGAATATGAAAGATTTGACTTGCATCGCTGAATAGACCGCAAGAAGCGAATTGACTTACTTGGCGCCCAGGCCCATTAAGATACCGCGACGCGAATCGCGGAGGCTTTTTCCTGCATAAGTTCGCGCGATGCCCAGCCTATCAGAACGGGCGCAAACAGAAACAATTCTCGTTGGGGCCTGAACGCCATGGATATTACCGAAACACCTTCCAGAAACAGTGACGCGCTGATCGAGCTCACCGCCGACGTGGTGGCCGCCTATGTCAGCAATAATCCCGTGCCGGTCGGCGAATTGCCGAACCTCATCGCCGATGTCCACGCCGCTCTCGGGCGCGTCGGCGGGGCCGCCGAGCAGCCGCCTGCCGACAAGCAGAAGCCGGCGGTAAATCCGAAGCGTTCGGTGCATGACGACTACATCATCTGTCTCGAAGACGGCAAGAAGTTCAAGTCGCTCAAGCGTCACTTGATGACCCACTATGATCTGACGCCGGACCAGTATCGCGAAAAGTGGAACCTGGACCCGAGCTATCCGATGGTTGCGCCCAATTATGCGGCCGCCCGTTCGCAGCTCGCCAAGAAGATGGGTCTCGGCCGCAAGCGCAAGGGACGCTGACAAGCGGCTCTTCCGGTTTGACACTCAAACGGCGCCTGCGGGCGCCGTTTTGTATTATGGGGTCAAGGTCGAACCCGCCATGCTGCCGGCAACTGCCGTCCGGTCAGGCGGTCTGCTTCAACGCTGCTTCGGCGTCACGCTTGATGCGCTTGACCATAGAGCGAAGACCATTGGCGCGCTGCGGCGACAGGTGCTCGTCAAGTCCGAGCGCCTTTAGCGTTGCCTCTGCGTCAGTCCTCTGGATTTCGCTGGCCGGCCGTCTCGAAAACAGCGCCAGCATGATGGCGACCAGGCCGCGCACGATATGGGCGTCGGAATCCCCCTTGAAGGTGATAACGGGATCGCCGCCTTCGCCCTGTTCGGTGGTCAACCAGACCTGGCTGACGCAGCCGGGCACCTTGTTGGCCGGTATGCGTTGCTCGTCGGGAAACGGCGGCAGCGCTTCACCCAGTTCAATCACATAGCGATAGCGGTCTTCCCACTCGTCGAGCAGGGAAAAGTCGTCGCGGATGGTCTGGATCGTCGTCGTCATTCCCCGGATATAGTCATCCGGCGCTGCCACGTCACGGAAAAAGAGGAGAAACGCCGCAGGTGCCGGGCGCGGGAAGCCTTGCGGTCTGGCGATGAATTCGGCCGAAACAGTCTCAGTTCTTTGCCGGCAAGTGCACTTTCACCGGCAAATCGACTTTCGCAGGCAAGACGATTTCCTCGGGCACGCTGCCGGTGGTCGTCACCGTATCGGGTTCAGCGGCCTTGTCGTCCAGCATGGCGGCCGCGATCTTGGCGGTCTCCTTTGCCCGGGCGGTGATGGTGTGCATTGCCGATTTGCCGGTCTCGCAAACGTCCGGCTTGCGCTCGCAGATGCCGGCGATGTCGCCGACGGCTTCGCGCGCCGCAAACAGCGCCTGGAGCGGCCCGACGCTTTCGCGGCCCGCATCATCGGCGCCGACACCCAGCGGCAGCGCCAGAAGAACCAGCGAAAACCAGAAAGCAGCTCTTATCAGAAAGCCCATCTGTCTGTCCTTTATGAGGGTCATGCATTCGAACCGGACGACCCGTGTACCGCGATATTGGCACAAACGCGCAAAGGACGGCTTGTCTCGAAAGCAACAGTTTTCCTCAAATTTTAGGCAGAATCGAAATGAAGCGTTTTGAAGTTCATTTGCCTCGAAAGGCTCAGATTTTATTCAGCAATTGATAGCCATCCAACCTGTTGTTTTTCCTGGTCATTTTCTTAACCGGCGACAGTTTGATGCCATCGGCCGCAGGTGCAGCCGCGGGCGGTCCGGATAACGCTCCGTTTACTATGGCGGCAATTGCCCCGGTTTTTCCCCGCCGGTATCCGGATATTTGCAGCCTGCCCGGAGACGATCGGCCCAGCCTTATCCATTCCTTAAACGCTGGATGCGAGTTTCGGATCGACAAAAGCCGCCTGCAAAGCAGGGCCGTTCACGACCGGGTGCGTTGAGTTGAGTGCGATCAAGGCCAGATACCGCGAGTTGCCGGGCGCGATAGCCGCCGGTTGCGAACGGATGGTTCATCCGTCCGTCCTCGGTCAGAGCGATCGTCGCCGCCACAGCCGGTTCATTGGCGTGATGCTGGCGGCTCCTTTCTTCAGCGCGGGTGCAGCGGTGACGCTGGTCACGTCGGGCATGGGTGCGGCCGTCACTGTGGCTGCGATTTTTGCGGCGTTCGGCCTTTGCTGGTTCGCCGCCCTGCTGGTGGCAGCATCGGGCAAGATGACCCTGGCCGGCCAACTCGCCCTGGTCGTCGGCAGCGTTGCGCTCGGTGCCCTTATCGCTGCTGCCGGCGGTCTGGCATCGCCGGTTGCCGTGCTTGCGGTAGCGCTGACGTTTGAAGCCTGGTGGATCGGCCAGTCGCGCCGTGCCGTGATCTGGGGCGCCATATCGGCCCTTGTCGCAGTCTTGCTGCAGCCTTTCGCCGATTCCGTCTTGCCGCTCGGCCAGACCGAAATCGCCGCATGGCACTGGCCGGTACCACTGGCCTGGGCGCTCACGCTTATTCCGCGTGTCTCTCCACTTCGTGGCGCTGCCAACGCACAGCTCGATCCGGCCGGCAGCGACCGGCTCGAAGACCTGATCGACGCCGTCGTGCTGAGAATCGCTGCGCATGGTGAGGTTCTGGACGCCTCGGCAAAGGCGCGCACGATGCTGAGGCTGCCGCCGGAGCTGCTTTTCGGCACCGGACTTTTCGATCGCATCCATCTGTCTGATCGCGTCCCGTACCTCAGTGCGCTGGCCGATATGCGCGATGGCGCCCTGTCGCGCCGGCTCGACCTTCGCGTCCGGCTGCCGCAGAACAGCGGCGTGACGGCCGACAATTACCGGCCGTTCTCGCTCGAGATGATGCGCGCGCCGGGGCAGGAGACTGTCTTCACGCTCGTTCTGCGCGAAAACGATGAAGTGGCCGGACTGCGCCAGGAGCTTGCCGCAGCCAATGAGGCGGCTGCCTCCGCCGAGGTGGCGAAAGGACGCTTCCTTGCCGTCGTCAGCCACGAGCTGCGCACCCCGCTCAATGCCATCATCGGCTTTTCCGACATGCTGCTGCACGAGATGTTCGGCACCTTCAAGGATCCTCGCCAGAAGGAATATGTCGGCTTGGTTAGGGATTCGGGCCAGCACCTGCTTGCCGTCGTCACCTCGATACTCGACGTATCGCGGATCGAATCGGGCGCCTACGCGACCGAACCGGAACCGTTCCGCTTCCGCGAAGCGGTCGAGATGTGCCAGTCGATGATGTGCCTGCAAGCCGAGGCAAAGGCCATCGATCTGCGGGCCCAGATCGCGCCGGACGCAGGCGAAATAAATGCCGACCGTCGCGCCGTGCAGCAGATCCTGATCAATCTCGTCTCCAACGCGATCAAGTTCACGCCCGAAGGCGGCAATGTCGTCATCGGTGCCAAGCGGATCGGCTCGCGGCTGCATTTCTGGGTCCGGGACACCGGCATCGGCATCGCCGAGGAAGATTTCGCCAATCTTGGCAAGCCGTTCATGCAGATCCAGAACGACTATACCCGCCGTTTCGAAGGCACCGGGCTCGGGCTTTCGCTGGTGAAGGGGCTGGTGGCGCTGCACGAGGGCACAATGTCGATCGAAAGCATGCCGGGCGAGGGCACCACGGTGACGATCAGCCTTCCCGTGAGCGGCCCGACGGGCCGCTCGACGGAGAAGACCGGCGTGGTGCCGATGTCCGCGGCCAAAGCCAGAGCGGACGGTGGCAAAGGGGAGAGTAATGGGTCGCTCCGCAAAACAGCCTAAGGCGGTCAAACGCCGCGGCAATGCCTTCGAGCACGGAGCGATGGCTCTGGGCAGCCTGATCTCGCGCAATCCTGTTGTGGTCGGCGGCTCCACCGCATTCCTGGTGACGCTGTTCTACGTCTCGGCGAACGCTCTTTGGTACCAGCCCTTTCCCCATGCCGGCGCGTTTTTCGTCACCAGGAGCATCGAGCGCTTTCCCCGGGCGGAGAGCGACGAGCCCGAAACCACCATCAATATCGTGCGTCCGGCCGCTGCGCCGATCAAGAGCGACCCGGTCGTCGAGCAGGTCCAGGGCATATTGAAGGATCTCGATTTCTATTCCGGCACCGTCGACGGTATCCCCGGACCGAATACGCGCAAGGCCATCCAGGCCTATCAGCAGAAGGTCGGATTGAATGCCTCCGGCGAGATCGACGGCGTCCTGCTGGATCAACTGGGCGCCACGCCAAAGACCGCGGCCGTGGTTCCGCGTCCGGTGCCGCGGCCGGTCGAAACGGCCGCTGCTCCGGCCGCCATTCCGGTATCCGCACCGGCAAATGCGGCAGCGCAAACGCCTGATCCCCGCATCGTCAAGATCCAGGCCGGACTGAAAGCGTTCGGCAATGACGACATGCAATTGGATGGCGTCGTAGGCGCGCGCACCAAGGCCGCGATCAAGGAATTCCAGGCGCTGTTCGGCCTGCCCGAGACCGGCGAGCCCGACGAGATCGTCTACGTCAAGATGCGCGAGATCGGCCTGACCAACTGAGGGTCGTGACGGCCGCTTGGCGGTCGGCTCGGCAAAGACCGTTTACGGTCTTCCGGCCGATGCTGTAAGGACCGCCGCATGTCCAGGAATTTTTTATGCGCGTAACCACCGATCTGTGGGTGTCGGCGCTGTTGCGCCGGGTTTTCAGTGCCGGCGGCTTTGCCGCCGTGGTCAAGCGCGGCGCGACGGAAGCCGGCGCGGTTTTCGTGCTGGCGCGTGGCAGGCTGGGGGAGATGGCGCTGTTCGGGCCGGCGCCGCAGACGAGTTACGATTCAGCCAGGCCGGACGACCGTTTTTTCAGCCTGCTTGGCGAAGGTGACGATGCCACCATCTTTGACGCGCGGCTGGAGCGCGAGAAGAAATTCGATCCGGATATCTGGGTGGTCGAAATCGAGGCGGGCGCCATTCCCGTCGAGGAGCTTATCTCGGTCAAGGCGTCGTAACGGCAAGCCTTCAGACGCGACGCGCCTTTGGGGCGGCGGTTATATCGGCGTTGTTCGGCTTGCGCAGGTCGGCATTTGCGGCGACGCGCCCGGGCTTGCGAACGATTTTCGACACGGTGTCGGCCTTCCAGCCTCGGAGCCTATCCAATGCCGCGTCGCGGTGCAGCAGGCGGTAGCGGTCGAGGAAGATGCGGATCGCTTGCGGGTGCGGAAACTCGGTCGGATAGATTGCGGCCGTGATCAGGAACGCCTTGTCTTCGCTGAGGTCGAGCGCGCGCAGGGCGGCCAGCAGCGGCGTGTAGTTGTGGCTCACGGTAAGCGTCCGCGCTGTTGAAAAATCGACTTCGAGCGCATCCGCGAGCGCTGTTTGGAAGAATGCCGCATTGCCGGTCAGCGCGGTCTCGCGCAGCTTGACGTAGGTTTGCGGCTCGACGAACGGAGCGATGGCGGTGCCGCTCTCGGCGCGCATCATGGATCGCAGCCGGCGGCGTACAGCTTCGGCGGCGGCATCGGAAGCCTCCTGCCTACTGGCATCGCCCGCAACCACTTCGGCGTTTTCGGACGCGGCGTTGGCAGTCGCCTCGGGCTGCTGCGACCGCACCAGCGTCGGCCTTTCGAGCACTTTGATGAGATCCGCGATCGTTTGATTGAGATCCTTGCGGCGGGCAATAGCACGGGCATGCGGCAGGCCGTGACGCCCGATCAGCGCGATGAGGTCGACGTCGCTGAGGGCACGCGAGCGGATGAGCAGCGGAGCGGCGATGTCGACCCGCTCCTGGCAAAGCCGCCGCACCAGCGCGGCGGGTGCATATTCGCATTCGGAAAGGGCTGCCGCGACGTAGCGGCGCGATTCGACCGAGACATTGTCGAAAAGCGGCAGCGTCAGGTCTTCGAGTTGCGCGATTTCCCGACGCGAAGGGCGGGTGAGCGAACAGAACGCCGATACGGCGGCGCGAAACAGCCTTTCGGCCTTTCCCGATTCAGCTCCTGCTGCGATTTGCCTGAAATCCGAAGCTGACACGAAGGATACGCCCGACACTCGACACGATCTGGACAGCGCTCTGCCGGGCTGTACCGGTTTCGCGTTTCCCAAGAACAAAGATCAATTTAGCGGCGATCCGTTAGCGCTCCGTTAACCTACTGCCTTCTTAATCGACTGTGGAGGCGTTGCGTTGTGCTCCGGGGCAACCGAGAGGAATACGCGAACCATGGGCATGGTACTGTCTTTCGTGCCGCGAACGGCGGCAACCAATCGAGCACAACAAACCGCGCCGGCGGCAGTGATCATCTTTCCCGGGGTGCGCTACGAGCAGCGGCCGCTGACGGGCGACACGCGGCCGGCCGGCCCCGACAAGCCGGGACCTTCGGGGACATTGCCGGTACCGCATCACTGAGCATCGGAACCGGCTTAAAAATCCTGCAGTTCGCAGGAACTCTGTTCGAGAAACCGCGAGACGATCGGCTTCCAGCTGTCGTCGGGCACGAACGAACGGATGACGAACACGCCTTCCTCTATCGGCGCCTCGACGAAGATGGCCCCTTGCAATTCCTCGGGAAGATCCTTGCGGACCTCGATCATCTGGGCCGGCGTCAGCACAACGGTGTCGAGCACGCCTGCGGTCGCGCTGTGGTCGTTGAACGAGTAGATGTTGTGGCCGCCGCGGTCATAGACCGATATCGACCAGAACGGGACCTTTCCCGGCGCCTTGACCCGCACCATCCCCTCCGCAAGGTCGAAGCGGCATGCCGCCGCATAAAATAGCGGATCGACCGATTTCACCACCGGCGCGCCGCCGGCTTCCGCGTCGAGCCTGGTCATCTTGTAGAGATCCGAAGCCATGGCCAATCGCGACCAGGCGTCGCGTTCGGAGAACTCGGGGACAAGCAGCAGCACGATGATGTGCACGATGCCGGCGCCGAGCAGGCCGAGCAGCACGGCATGCAGCAGGCTACGCATTGCAGCCGACCTTCTGGATCTGCGGCAGCGTGACGTCCGAGAGACCGGTGCTGCTGGCGATCGGCGTGTCGTAGAACGTAAGCACCAAGTACATCTTGCCGGCGCCGCTGGTCAGCAGCCAGTTGCCGGGCGCAGGGCGGCTGCCGACGGAAATGACCACCGAATTGTCGGCCTGGCGCAGCACTTGATAGGACTGCAGCGCAGCCGGCCTCGGCTTGCCGGTCTCGACCACGCCAAGCGACTGGTCGGCGGCATAAAGCGTCCAGAACCGGGCGGTGGGAAAGCCGCCCGCAATCTTGTAGGCACATTGCCGCTTGAGCTGTTCGCCGCCGGAATCGCGCTCGGCTATGAAGGACAGTCCTTCCGCCTGACCGAGCGCCAGCACGCCTTCGCGAGCCACGCGGGCCTTCGAATAGGGATCTGCCGTCGGCGTGCCGATATCCGGGAAGGCGGTCCATTGGCCGATCCTGATGGCGCCGACGCCGTCCTGCAGCTTCAGTGCATACCAGACGCTGCCGCCACCGCCGACGACGGCGATGGCAAGCGAAAGCAGTGTCAGGAAGGCGTTCTTGAGCATGAGGAGGCAGGGAACCGAAGGCCGGGGACAGAAAGATTGCCGCCCGGGGATATCGCGGCGCAGGGCCCTGTGGCAAGCGGCCCCGCGGAATTGGCCAGTCACAGCGCCGAGAGGGTCTCCGGTGCAGCGGGCGCGTCGAGCACGGGTGCCGCCTGGAACAGCCTGGTCAGTTCCTTCAGCGTCTGGGTGGTCCGGCTGGACAGCACCGGCGGACGCTCGGCGGCGGCCTCGGCTGCTGCCTGTTCGGCGTTCTTCTTTTCCGCTTCCTCGGCCTTGGCGGCAATTTCGGCATCAACGAAGGGGTGATCGAGGCCGGGGATCGGCTTGAGATCGATCTGCTGGTGCGCATAGAGCATCAGCCGCTGCCACACCATAGCCGGCAGCGTGCCGCCGGTCATCTTGTTGGTCGCGGTGAAGTCGTCATTACCGAGCCAGACCGCGGCTGTGTAGTTGCCGGTAAAGCCGACAAACCAGGCATCTCGGTAGGACTGGGTCGTGCCGGTCTTGCCGGCGACGACGATGTTTGGAAGGGCTGCGCGCCGGGCAGTGCCGATCACCGGCACCGCCGCCAGCATGGTGTTCATGTATTTGAGCGCCTGCTCCGACAGCACCCGGTGCGGCGGCGGCGCGTCCTTGGCGAAGTCGTAGACCACCTCGCCGGTGCGGGTGAAGAGTTGGTTGACGCCGTGCCGGGTTCCGGCAAAGCCGTTCTGGGCGAACACGCTGTAGCCCGTCGCCTGGTCCATCACGGTCATGCCCGACGTGCCGAGCACCATGGTCTTGTGCGATTCCAGCGGCGACTCGACGCCCATCGCCTCGGCCATCGCCTTGATCGGCTTGATGCCGAGATAATCCTTGGCCAGCCGCACCGGCACCGTGTTGATCGATTTGGCCATCGCCGTGATCAGCGTGACGTTGCCGGCCGACCCGCCATTGTAATTGTGGGGCGACCAGCTGCCCCACGAGATCGGTCCGCCGGAAACCACCGAATCCGGCGTGAAGCCATGCTCCATCGCCGTCGCATAGACATAGGGCTTGAACGAGGAGCCGGTCTGGCGAAGCGCTTTGGTGGCGCGGTTGAACTGGCTGGCGCCGTAGTCGCGGCCGCCGACGATCGCCCTGACCGCGCCATTGGTCTCGATGACGACGATGGCGCCCTCAGTGACGTTGTATTCCTTGCCGAACTGGCGGAGGTGGAACTCCATCGATTCTTCGGCCGCCTTCTGGATGTTGGCATCGAAGGTGGTGTGGGCGACAAGCGAGTGCGGGCCGCCTTTGGCGGCGATCTTCTTGACCTCGTCGAAGGCCCAGTCGAGGTAATAGTCGGGGCTCTTCTGCTCGCCGCGGTCGACGATTTCGGCCGGGTGCAATCTTGCCTGCAGCACCTGGCCTTCGGTCATGAAGCCGGAATCGACCAGGTTGGACAGCACCACATTGGCCCGCGCCCGGGCGGCGGGCAGGTTTATGTGCGGCGCATATTTGGTCGGCGCCTTGAACAGGCCGGCCAGCATCGCCGCCTCGGCGAGGTTCAGGTCCTTGACGCTCTTGCCGAAATAGAAATCGGCTGCCGCCTCGATGCCGAAGGTGCCGCCGCCCATATAGGCGCGGTCGAGATAAAGCTGCAGGATTTCCTTCTTCGACAGATTGGCTTCGAGCCACAGCGACAGGAAGGCTTCCTTGATCTTGCGCTCGAACGTCCGTTCATTGGTCAGGAACAGGTTCTTGGCCAGCTGCTGGGTGATGCTCGAGCCACCCTGGACGACGGAATTTGCCCGCACATTCTCGAATATGGCGCGCGACAGGCCGAGCACATCGATGCCGTAATGGTCGAAGAAGCGCCGGTCCTCGGTGGCCAGCACCGCCTTGATGACATGGTCGGGCATTTCGTCGACCGGAACCGAATCGCGCTGGATGATGCCGCGCTGGCCGATCTCGTTGCCGTAGCGGTCGAGGAAGGTGACGGCGAAGTCGCCTTGCGTGCGCCAGTCGCCGGCGGTTATCTGGAAGGCCGGCAAGGCCAGCGCCAAAAGCACGACGATGCCGCCGGCACCGAGCGTAAATCCCTCACTCACCAGTTCGATCAGTCCGCGGCGCCAGCCGCCGACGCGGAAACGCCGCGAGAAGATGGTCGCCGCCTCCCAGAACTGGCGCGCCCTGAAGCCGATTTCGTAGACCGAGGTATCAATCCACGCATCCACCGCCAGCAGCCTTGCGGCGATCGGACCTCTTCTCTTGCGTGGTTCCAAAGGACTGGCCATTCAGGATCCGGCTGCGGCGATGCCGCCAACTGAGAAACCGCATGCCGGCAATTTCACGGCGGCGCGCCGCTATGACTATTCGTCCATTTTGGCGCTGCCTACAAGGGCGATGAAGATAAGGGCGATGAAGATATAGCCGGCGGTTCGTCGAGGGGAAGACGGCTCCCGCGAGGCGTCAGCGCAGGATGCTGACCGCCCTGCGCGAGTAGGTGGTGTCGTTGATCTGGGCGAGCATGAAGGCCGCTACGTCGGCCCGCGCCAGTGTCGGCAGCAGCGACGCCGCCCGGATGCCATTGCCATGGCGGAATTCACCCGTTGCCGTTGCGGGCCGGTCAATTTATGCGTCCCAGCGCTACCTCGATCGCCATCCAATGCCCATCGATCCTCGCAATCTGGCCGGACACGAGATCATTGGATTTCACGCAAGCCTTGCCGGGGTACCCGGCGCCAAGTGGATGAGGCGCACGGCGCCGGCGCGACAATAGTCTTTCGTGTCGCCGAAATGACCGAAATGCTGGCAGCGGCGCTGAGCGGCGCCGGTCTGGCAGCAATGCCCTGCATGTTGGCCGAAGCCGAGCCACGGATGGTGCGCCTTGCCCCCGACATTCTCGGCAACCATCCGGTGTGGCTCGTCTATCGCCGCGAAATCGTGGCGGAGGCGCCGGTGCGCGCCGTCATCCGCTTCGTTGCTACGGTCATCAAGGACCATGCCGTGCTGATCAGCGGAGAGACGCGATAAGGGCCTGGTGCGGCCGCCCGCACACCCAGTGATTTTCACCGGAATCAGTCAAACCTTCGCGGGTCTCCTGCAATGGCCTGCTGTCGCGAACGGCATGCACTCGCAAGGCGATCAGGCGTGTATCTATTTCTGCCGTGCGGCCGTTGCAGCGGCGGTGCGTGCGGATGTCAGTCCAAATCGGGTGCAGAGGCCTGGAACACTATCGAAGTCCATATCCAGTTCGTACTTCCGCAAAAGTTCGCCGGACTTTGTTCTGTCTGGCCAGATGACGGCCAGTTCGCGGAAATAGTTCTCGAAGCCAGCGGGCGAAATCACCTCGATGATTTCGCACTGCGTGTCGCCCGCGTTCCAGAACGTATGCCATTCGCCTCGCGGCTTGAACAGCCATGTGCCCGGCCCGGCGGTAACAACGTTCTCTCCTAGCAACGCGCCCAAACTGCCGCTCAGCACATATGAATATTCGTCTTCACGGTGATGCCGGTGCAAGGGCGCGGCCAGCGCACGAGGGGCGAGCGGATGGTGCACGATGGAGAAGCGCTCCCCGGTGTGGAATCCGTCTATCTTCCAGTGGATGCCGAAACCGCCCAGGTCAAAGCGATCGCCGGCTCCAGGCAGAATTGTGATGGGATCAGATGAGTGGCTGTGAGGCGAGTAAGCCGTCGCACGTTGGAGGTTTGGATCAGGCACTGCGCGTTCCATATCATCCTCCCGAAAATGGGTGTACGCTGCCGATCACCCATTTCTACGCGCCATTCGAACCCAAGTCAATATCGGTGATCATATGAGTTCACTGAAAGAAGGCCAGCGGCGCTCATACCGGTTGCAGCGACGCGCGATCAAGCAGGCCGAGACCCATCTTGCGCTCGCCCGCGCAGCATTCGATCTGCACTGTTCGGTGGGTCCATCGCGAACGACGGTGAGCGCCATCGCTGAGAAAGCGGGGGTGCAACGGCTAACCGTCTACCGTCATTTTCCCGACGAGGAAGCGGTCTTCAATGCTTGCTCGGCATATTCGTTCGGCCAGGACCCGCCCCCCAACCCTGAAGCCTGGCGATCGATCGTCGAACCGGAAGTCCGGCTCCGGACGGCGCTTTTCCAACTGTACAGCTACTACAGGCGCAAGCGGCAGCTCCTAGCCAATTTGTATCGCGATGCCGAAATGCCGGTTGTCGCTGCCGCACTGGCCCGCCGGCGAGAGGTTCTCGCAAAAGGCGTCGCGATCCTTTCACAAGGCTACCTCGACCCGGATGGCGGAACTGCAAGGTTGCTCGTTGCCGCGATAGGACATGCGCTGGACTTCACAACCTGGCTGTCGCTTGTCGAGAACCAGGGCCTCTCTGACGAAGAGGCGGTGGAAACCATGCTCGTCCTCGTCCGCAGCGTCAGGTCGAGTTTGCGGGATGCCGAGGTAACAAGCCGTTGACTTGACAACCGTCGGCGCTGGAAACGGATGCTTGTAGACTTTTAGCCGCCGGTCTCATGATCTGACGCTGATCTCGCGGATCACATGGGACGCTTGTCCGCGATCTTTTTCGGGTCGCGGCCTGTCGTGCCGGTGTCGGCTTTCCTGTGCTTGTCGGCAAGCCTGCGAATGCGATCGAAGCGGCTTTCCTCGGCCACTTTGGTCTTCGTGGCTGCATTTGGCTTCGGGACGAATGCGATCATGGATCGATCTCCTTGCCGAGGAGCACGCCGGGGAAGATACCCCGGCGGCTGTTCTTTCAGGCCGGTTTGCGGCAGCGGATGGTCAATAGCCCATGCCGCCGGTCGAAGCAGCGGCTTCCTTGGCTGAAACGTCGGTGATCATGGCTTCAGCAGTGATCAGGAGCGCGGCAATGGAGCCCGCGTCCTGCAGCGCCGTCCGCACCACCTTCGCGGGGTCGACGATGCCGGCCTTGATCATGTCGACATAGACCTCGTTCTGGGCATCGAAGCCCTGATTGTGGTCCTTGCCGCCGGCGAGCTTGCCGACGACGATCGAACCTTCGACGCCGGAATTCTCGGCAATCTGCCGGATCGGCGCTTCGAGCGCCCTCGACACGATCGAAATGCCCGCCGTCACATCGGCATTGGCTCCGGTCAGCCCGTTCAGCACAGCCTTGGCGCGCAGCAACGCGACGCCGCCGCCGGGAACGATGCCTTCTTCCACGGCTGCACGAGTGGCGTTCAGTGCATCGTCGATGCGGTCCTTCTTTTCCTTGACCTCGGATTCGGTGGCGCCGCCGACGCGGATGACGGCAACGCCGCCCGCCAGCTTGGCGAGACGTTCCTGCAGCTTCTCCTTGTCATAGTCGGAAGTGGTTTCCTCGATCTGCCCCTTGATCTGCTGGACGCGCGCATGGATGGTGGTCTTCTCGCCGGCGCCGTCGATGATCGTGGTGGTGTCCTTCTCGATCAGCACGCGCTTGGCGCGGCCGAGCATGTCTATGGTGATGTTCTCCAGCTTGATGCCGAGATCCTCGGAAATCATCTGTCCGGCGGTGAGCACGGCGATGTCTTCCAGCATCGCCTTGCGGCGGTCACCGAAGCCAGGCGCCTTGACGGCCGCGACCTTGAGGCCGCCGCGCAGCTTGTTGACGACCAGCGTCGCCAGCGCTTCGCCCTCGACGTCCTCGGAGATGATCAACAGCGGCCTGCCGCTTTGCACCACGGCTTCGAGGATGGGCAGCAGCGCCTGCAGATTGCCGAGCTTCTTTTCGTGGATGAGCACGTAGGGGTCTTCCAGCTCGGCGCGCATTTTTTCGGCATTGGTGACGAAATAGGGCGAGAGATAGCCGCGATCGAACTGCATGCCTTCGACGACGTCGAGTTCGGTTTCGGCGGTCTTGGCCTCCTCAACGGTGATGACGCCGTCATTGCCGACCTTGTCCATCGCCTTGGCGATCATGGCACCGACGCTGGTGTCGCCATTGGCGGCAATGGTGCCGACCTGCGCGATCTCGCCTGAGGACTTGACCTTCTTGGCGCGGGCCTGGATTTCCTTGACGACGGCGCTGACGGCAAGGTCGATGCCGCGCTTGAGGTCCATCGGGTTCATGCCGGCGGCAACGAATTTGGCGCCCTCGCGCAGGATGGAAGCGGCAAGAACTGTGGCGGTGGTGGTGCCGTCGCCGGCGAGGTCGTTGGTCTTCGAGGCCACTTCGCGCACCATCTGGGCGCCCATGTTCTCGAACTTGTCGGAAAGTTCGATTTCCTTGGCCACCGTCACCCCGTCCTTGGTGATGCGCGGCGCGCCATAGGCCTTGTCGATGATGACGTTGCGGCCCTTAGGGCCGAGTGTCACCTTGACGGCGTTGTTGAGGATTTCGACACCGCGCAGCATGCGGTCACGCGCGTCGGTGGAGAATTTGATTTCCTTGGCAGACATGATTTTTTCCAGTTCGGTTGGTCGTGGCAAGACGCTTGCAGCGCGCCTGAATCAAAGCTTGGAGCATCCTTTGCGCGCCCGGCAGGGCGCGCGGCATTCCAATCAGGCGGCCTTCTTGGCAGCCACGGTCTTGTCGATGATGCCCATCTCGCTCTTGTCGATGATGCCCATGATGTCGGCCTCCTTCATGATCAGAAGGTCCTCGCCGTCTATCTTGACCTCGGTGCCGGACCATTTGCCGAACAGGATGAGGTCGCCGGCCTTGACGTCGAGCGCCATCAGCACGCCGCTTTCGTCCCGCGCGCCCGGCCCGACGGCGATCACTTCGCCTTCCTGCGGTTTTTCCTTGGCATTGTCGGGGATGATGATGCCGCCCTTGGATTTGGTGTCGCTTTCGGCGCGCCGAATGACGACGCGATCGTGGAGTGGCCGGAATTTCATGGGGACTCTTTCTGGGGCCGGCTTAGGCGGCCGCCCCTCTCTATAGGCGCTCTGGCACTCGATTGATAGGAGTGCCAAAAAATATTCATAGGGCATGTCAAATATTGAATGTATTATTTTGCTAGGCCATCCCCCGGTGTTCGGGGCCTTGCCGAATATTAATGAAATTGAATTTCTGTCCTTGAACACCTATTTTACGGTGAAGCTCACATTCACGACTTTCGCTGCAAGGGAGATTTTACCGATGGCCGAAGGCAATCAGAACATCATGGAAAAAGCTCAGGCTCGCTTCATGGAAAATCAAAAGAAAACAGCGGAGCGGAACAAAGCAACTGCCGAATATCTCTCGGAGGCGAAGGCCAGGATGATCAAGACGGCGAAGCTGAGGGAATTGCGACTGGCCAAGGAAGAGGCGGATCGCGCGGCGGCAGCTCTGAATCCGGTCGCCCCAAAGAAGAAGCGGGCGGCGCGGACAGTCAAGCATGCCGTATCCGCATCGACGGAGGCCAAATCATGAGCCTGACATTTCCCAATCCCAGCCGTAGCTACGACGAGGCAAGCAAACGCATCCGCTTCGTCGGCCATGACGGCATGTTCCAGATTTCCTTCTCTGTCGCAACCGATGCCATCTCCAAAGTGCAGCCGGGAACGGCGGCCTCGGAAGCTACCTATCTGGCGGCCTTCGACACGGCTTCCAGCTCGATCCACGATGTCGCCAGGAATGCCTATGCCCGCACCCGCAGGAGCATATATGTGCTGACTGCGGCCGATTTTCGCTAGATCCGTCGCGATCCGTCCACAAGACGCTTTCTCGGGGCTTCCGGTCCGCCTTCGCCCGCCGCGATGTCACGACTGTTCAGCCGATCGACCATCGCGTCCGCATCGCGCGTGCTCATGCCGATCATGGATTGCTGCTTGAGCTCGACCCGCTGGCCGGTGAAGACGTCGAAGACGGTCCAGCTGTGAGGACGTTCCATACGCAGCGCGTAGCGGTTTGCCATCTTGGCGTCCTTTCGTTTCCGCCCGATCGATGAATGTCGCTCGGTCAGGCTTGGGCGACGAAGAATACTGCCGCCAGGACAAGCACCGTCCACAAAACGACGGACAGCTTCAGGGCCAGGCTACCGTGCGCCGAGAGCACCTCCCGCGTGCGGTTGACCAAATTCTTGATGGTCATCGACATGGTCGGCGCCGCAATCGCGACCGTCCGCGCCCTGACTCCAAGCTTTCCGAAAACAGGCAGCAGCGATGGCTCGCGCACGAAAACGACCTCGAATGTTTGGAAACCGGGGATCTTCATAGCACCGTTTTTTCAAACTCCATGCATGCCAAATGAATTCGCCAGTTGGCATTGCCCTCAAGGGCGTTCGTGACGCGAAACGTCGCGGGTTGCAGGAGCAGGGCTTATTCCCGAGATCATGAAGGTTCATAATCCGCATGAGACGCGCTGATTCGCGCTTTGCCGGGATGCCGTCATGCAACGCAGCTACGCAGCCGGGAGGTCGACGCGACGGGCGAGGGGAAAGACGATGACCGCGCCGGCCGTCGAATTGCAGAGGGCCATATTCGAGGCAGTGAACGGCGATCCCGACCTGTCGGCGGCACTGGGCGATGCAAGATTGTTCGACCATGCGCCGGAAAATGTTGCGTTCCCCCACATGACCTTCGGTCGCACCAGCGTCTACGACTGGGCAACGGGGATGGAGAACGACGCCGAACAGTTGCTGACGTTGCATGTCTGGTCGAAATCCGAGGCCAGCAAGGAAACCAACGACATCATGGACCTGATCAGCACCCGCCTACGAGATGCGGCGCTCTCGCTTGGCGAGCATCGCCGCGTCCATCTCAAGCTCGAATTCGCCGAAGCCCGCTACGACGAGGACCTTTCGGCCCATCACGGGCTGCTGCGCTTCCGCGCCGAGATCAAGGACGAGGGCTGACCGCCGGGCACTTTTCGCAAAATCGGACAATTTTGTTCTTGCTTTGTGCCGGCAGCTATGCTACTAATTTGGATATGGTGCTGATTGGCCCCAGCGACCCGCCCGAGGCGGGTTTTTTGTTTTCAGGTTCGGTTCGCCTGAACTGCCATCGGTTGCCTTGGGCCGGATGCTTCGTCCTCCCAAATGGTCCTGCCCGCCAGATGATGCCGGTTGTCGGCGAAGGATTGGAGGGCTAGGTTAAACATTGGCGATTTCGCGGGCCGGGTGGCGAAATGGCAATCCGGTAATCTCGCGCTTCAGGGGTGTGGCGGGCATGCATTCGAGCGTTCACCGTTCATATCACGTTCAGCACCGGCGCGTTAGAACGCTGGCCATGAAAACCCTTCGCTCCCACTTCCGGACCGCGGCACTGGCCCTCTCAGCCGCCGGTCTGCTTGCGTCGCAAGCGATGGCGATCCCCGCTGTCGCGCCCGAGCAGCCCCAGCCGGTCGTCCTCGCCGCGTCCGACTGCTACGCGATCGGCCAGCAGGTGGCGGAGCAGAATGGCGGCACCTTGGCCAAGGCCTCGCAGTCGACACGCGGCGGCCAGCCGGTCTGCGTCATCGTCGTGCTCGTTCCGGGCAAGGACGGGCAGCGTCCCCGTCGCTCGGAGATCGTCGTTCCGCTGAACTGAACCGTGCCGTTTCCCAGTCTGCCGGAATCGGCCTATATCTGAACAGCTTCAACAGGCCTTCCGCATGCGCGTACTCGTCGTCGAAGATGACAAGGATCTCAACCGGCAGATCGGCGACGCGCTGGTCGATGCCGGCTACGTCGTCGACCGCGCTTTCGACGGCGAGGAAGGGCACTTTCTCGGCGACACCGAGCCCTACGATGCCGTGGTGCTCGACATCGGCCTGCCCCAGATGGACGGCATCAGCGTGGTCGAGCGCTGGCGGCGCGGCGGCCGCAAGATGCCGGTGCTGATCCTGACGGCACGCGACCGCTGGAGCGACAAGGTTGCCGGCATCGACGCCGGCGCCGACGACTACGTCACCAAACCCTTCCACATCGAGGAAATCCTGGCCAGGGTGCGCGCCCTGATCCGGCGCGCTGCCGGGCACGCTTCGTCCGAGCTGACCTGCGGGCCGCTGCGCCTCGACACCAAGGCCTCCAAGGCCGACGTCGAGGGCGTGCCGCTGAAGCTGACCTCGCACGAATTCCGCTTGCTTGCCTACCTCATGCATCATATGGGCGAGGTGGTGTCCCGGACCGAGCTGGTCGAGCATCTCTACGACCAGGATTTCGACCGCGATTCCAACACGATCGAGGTCTTTGTCGGACGGCTTCGCAAGAAGATGGGCATCGACATGATCGAAACCGTTCGCGGCATGGGCTACCGCATGCGTAAGCCGGAGGCGTAACGCGGAACCGCTGCCTACAAAACCCGCCGTCTCGAACACGCCGTCGCTGCGGTCATGGCCGCGTTCGCTGGCGTTTCGCGTCATCGCCTTTTCCACGGTCTGGGCGATCCTCACTCTGGTCGTCATCTTCACCTTGATCACCACGCTCTATCGCCAGGCCAGCGAGCGCGGTTTCGACAGCCTGCTTTCGGCGCATCTGTTCAACCTGATCGGCTCGGTCGGCGTTTCCGAAAGCGGCCAGTTGACCGGCGCCCCCGACCTTGGCGATTTGAGGTTCTCGGAGCCGAATTCCGGCTGGTACTGGTCGGTCGAGCCTGCCTCGGAAGGCGTGCACGGCGATCTCCATTCGTCGTCGATGACCAAGGCGATCCCGTCGCCAAGCGTTGCCGAGGTGCCCTTCAATGCCAGCTTCCAGCGCAGCTATTCAGCGGACGGCATCGAAGGCGAACAACTGGAGGTGTTCGAGAGCGAGTTCGTCCTCGATGCGAAAAACCGCGCCGCGCGCTTCCGCGTCATGGGCAACCAGACCGAGCTCGAGCAGGAAATCGCCACCTTCCAGCGGCGCCTTTTGACCTATCTGTCGCTGTTCGGCGTCGGCATGATCGCCATCAATGCGATTGCCATCCTGCTCGGCCTGCAGCCATTGCGCCGGGTCAGGAATGCGCTTGCCATGGTGCGCGAAGGAACCGCGCAGCGCCTAGACGGCCGTTTCCCGGCCGAGATCGAGCCGCTCGCCAACGAGACCAATGCGCTGATCGAGAACAACAGGCGTATCGTCGAGCGGTCGCGCACGCAGGTCGGCAACCTGGCGCACTCGCTGAAGACGCCGCTTGCCGTGCTGCTCAACGAGGGGCGGGCGCTGGGTGGCGCCAAAGGCCAGCTGATCGCCGAGCAGGCCGCTTCCATGCAAAAGCAGGTGGATCACTATCTGCAACGTGCCCGCGTCGCCGCGCAGCGGGACAGCGTCGTCTACCGGACGCCGGTGGCGCCGCTGGTCCAGCGCATGGTGCGGGTGCTGCAGAAGCTCAACCCGCAGACGGCGCTGTCGCTCTCGCTGCCGGCCACCGACATCGTCTTTGCCGGCGAACGCGAGGACTTGGAGGAGCTGCTCGGCAATCTGCTCGACAATGCGATGAAATGGGCAAGGAGCGCGGTCGCCGTTTCCGTCAAGCCCGTTGCTGGCGAGGGAGGTGCGGCCAGTCTGTTCGAGATTAGCATCGAGGATGACGGCCGCGGCATTCCCGACGACAAGGCGCGCGAGGTGTTGCAGCGCGGACGGCGTCTCGACGAGACAAAACCGGGCAGCGGGCTCGGACTTGCCATTGTCGCCGACCTTGTCAACGAGTATGGAGGCGTTCTGGCGCTGGAACGATCCGTCATGGGTGGATTGAAGGCGATGGTTCGGTTGCGGAGCCTTCAGTAATGCTTTTCCAGATTGCTTTTCCAGGTGGCCGGCCGCGGCCAAATTTCCGACAAACATCGACATTATGGCCGCGTCAGCCTGCTGACAGCGCGGCGGTCCAGCTCAAGAAAGCCGGTATTGGCATGAAGATTCGCGTCGCGCTCGTTTCCGCCCTGCTCGCCGTCTCCGGTTGCACGACGCTCAGCAAGGGCCCGGCCGTTACGGTGACGCCGGCCGCCACGCCTCCCAGCGGCGCCAAGGTGGCGACGACGATCATTTCCGCCATGGGCGGCGGCCTCGTCGGCGGCTCGATCGGCGCCGGCCTGAGCGAGACCGAGAAGCGCAGCGCGCTCGAGGCGGAATACAAGGCGCTTGAATACACGGCGAGCGGCCAGAAAGTGGCTTGGAAGAGCGACAGTTCGGCCCATCGCGGCGAAGTGGTCGCCGCCCAGCCCTATCGCGTCGGCTCGCAGGACTGCCGGCAATACACCCATACGGTGTTTACCGGCACCGCCGGCGCCACCGCGCGCGGAACCGCCTGCCGCAATGCCGACGGCAGCTGGACGCCGCTGACGTAGCTGGCCCGGCCGTCGATCCGCCGATTCCGGTCCGGCACTAAAGCGCGTCGCGTTCGACTCGGCCTCATGCGACGCGCTTTAGATTCTTGTTTTGATGCATGGTCGCTATCGCAAAACCGCTGCACACTTTTGCGCGACATGCATTATCGATCGGAGCGGTCCCGCCAAAGCGTCGCAGCACGCTTGTGTTGGCAGGGCAAGGGTCTCGTTCTATTGGAAGAGCCATGCTGTTCTGGGTCATAGCCGCAATCCTGACGCTGGGCGCAAGCCTGGCGGTGCTGCTGCCGTTGACCGGCGGCTCGAAGAACGCGTCCGCTGCTAGTGATCACGACCTTGAAGTCTATCGCGACCAGCTGGCCGAGCTTGACCGCGATATGGCGCGTGGCCTGATCCAGCCAATGGAGGCCGAAGAGGCCCGCGCCGAAATCGCCCGCCGCATCCTTCGCCTGAGCGATGCCGGCCAGGCCGACGACACGGCGACGCAGCCGTCGCGGTCGACAAGACTGGTGGCGACGGCTGCCGTGCTGGTTGTTCCGCTGGTCAGCTGGGGCCTCTATGGCCAGCTCGGCTCACCCGACCTGCCGTCGCAGCCGCTCAGCGAACGTCTGGCCAAGAACCCCGCCGACAGCTCGGTCGACGAGCTGATAGCCCGCGCCGAAGCGCACCTGGCGGCCAACCCATCCGATGGCCGTGGCTGGGACGTGCTGGCGCCGGTCTATCTGCGCATGCAGCGATACGCCGATGCGGTGACCGCCTATCGCAACGCCATCCGCCTCGACGGCGACAGCGCCGCCCGCCAGGCCGGTCTTGGCGAGGCGATCGCCAATGCGGCCGGCGGCATCGTTTCGGCCGATGCGCAGGCGGCGTTCGAGGCGGCGTTGAAGCTCGATCCGGCCAACCCGAAGGCCTCGTTCTATCTCGCCATGGGCATGGCACAGGAGGGCCGCTTAGCTGAAGCCACGGCGGCCTGGCAAAAGATGCTGGCCGCCTTGCCGCAGGGCTCGCCGTGGCGCGGTGCCGTCGAGCAGGCGCTGGCCGAATCCGCCGCCCGCAGCGTTGCTTCGGAAACGCCTGCGAAAGGGCCGAGCGCCGAGGATATCGATGCTGCTTCCTCGATGTCGCCGCAGGACCGGCAAGCCATGATCAGCACCATGGTTGCCGGCCTCGACGAAAAGCTTCGGCAAAATCCGCGCGACGAGGAAGGGTGGATGCAGCTCGTTCGTTCCTATGCCGTGCTGGGCAAGACAGATCAGGCGCGTGACGCGCTCAATCGCGGTATCGCCGTCTTTGGCGCGGACAGCGACCAGGCCAGGAAATTCACCGCCTTTGCTGCCTCGCTCGGCGTGACGGCGACGGAGTAGACGATGACGCGCAAGCAGAAACGACTGTCGGTGATCGTAGCAGGACTGGCGTTTCTCGGTGTTGCAACCGGGCTGACCTTCTATGCGCTTGGCCAGAAGGCCTCCTATTTCTACATGCCGGCCGATCTGGCCGCCGCCAGCCTTCAGCCGGGCCAGCGCATCAGGCTCGGCGGACTCGTCGAAAAAGGTACAGTAGAGCGTAGCCAAGGCGCCACCGTCGCCTTTTCGGTGACCGACAACCAGAAGGACGTCAAGGTTACCTATACCGGCATTCTTCCCGACCTTTTCCGGGAAGGGCAGGGCGTGATCACCGAAGGCTCGTTCGGCCCTGACGGGGTCTTTGTCGCCGACAGCGTGCTGGCCAAGCATGACGAGACCTATATGCCCAAGGAAGTGGCCGACGGCCTCAAGGCCAAGGGCGTATGGCAGGAGAGCAAGAGTGACTAGCGAGCGTGGCGACAATGGTTGAAACCGGACATTTCGCCCTGGTCCTGGCGTTTGCGCTGGCCCTGGTGCAGACGATGGTGCCGCTGTTTGGTGCGCGCACCGGCAACCACAAGATGATGGCCGTCGGCGCACCCGCCGCGCTGACTGGCTTTGCCTTGACGGCGCTGTCTTTCGTGGCGCTGGCAACCGCCTATGCAGGCTCCGATTTTTCGGTTGAGAGTGTCTGGGAGAACTCGCATTCGCTGCAGCCGCTGATCTACAAGATCACCGGAACCTGGGGCAATCACGAAGGTTCGATGCTGCTCTGGGTGCTGATCCTGACCTTCTTCGGCGCGCTCGTCGCCGTCTTCGGCGGCAATCTTCCGGCGACGCTCCGGGCCAATGTGCTTGCCGTGCAGGGAGCGATCGGCGCCACTTTCTTCCTGTTCATCCTGACGACGTCGAACCCGTTCGTCAGGCTCAATCCGGCGCCTATCGAGGGCCGCGATCTCAACCCGATCCTGCAGGACCTCGGCCTCGCCATCCATCCGCCGCTGCTCTATCTCGGCTATGTCGGTTTCTCGATCTGCTTTTCCTTCTCGGTCGCTGCCCTCATCGAGGGCCGCATCGACGCATCGTGGGCGCGCTGGGTAAGGCCGTGGACATTGGTCGCCTGGATGTTCCTCACCGGCGGCATCGCCATGGGCTCCTACTGGGCCTACTACGAGCTCGGCTGGGGCGGCTTCTGGTTCTGGGATCCCGTCGAGAACGCATCCTTCATGCCGTGGCTGGCGGGCACGGCGCTGCTGCATTCGGCGATCGTCATGGAAAAGCGCTCGGCGCTGAAGATCTGGACGCTGCTTCTGGCGATCCTGACCTTCTCGCTGTCGCTGCTCGGCACCTTCCTGGTGCGTTCCGGCGTGCTGACCTCGGTGCACGCATTCGCCACCGATCCGACGCGTGGCGTTTTCATCCTCTGTATCCTGACGCTGTTCATCGGCGGCTCGCTGGCGCTGTTTGCCTTGCGGGCCTCCCGGCTGACGGCCGGCGGCCTGTTTCACCCGATCTCGCGCGAAGGCGCGCTGGTCCTGAACAATCTGTTCCTGACCACCGCCACTGCCACCGTGCTGGTCGGCACGCTCTACCCGCTCGTCGTTGAAGCCCTGTCTGCCGACAAGATCTCGGTCGGCTCGCCGTTCTTCAACCTGACATTCGGCCCGCTGATGGTGCCGCTGCTGGTCGTCGTGCCGTTCGGGCCGCTGCTCGCCTGGAAGCGCGGCGACATTTTCGCGGTCGCCCAGCGCCTGATGGCGGCTTTCGCGGCGGCGCTGCTCGCCGTGCTGGTGACGGCCCTGTTCATCGATGGCACTTCGGTGTTGGCGGCACTCGGTGTCGGCCTTGCCTTCTGGCTGATCTGCGGCGCTCTCACCGATCTCGCCGTCAAATCCGGCTTCGGGACCGTCGCGCCCGCCACCATGCTCAGGCGCTTCGCCGGCCTGCCGCGCTCGGTCTTCGGCACAGCACTTGCGCATCTCGGTCTCGGCCTGACGACGCTCGGCATTGTCGGCACGCTTTGCTTCGGCACCGAAAAAATCCTGTCGATGCATGCCGGCGAGACCGTCGAACTGTCCGGCCACAAGCTGCGCTTCGAGGGGCTGTACCCGGCCCAGGGGCCTAACTACAGTGAGGATCGCGGCCGCTTCGCACTGCTTGGCGCCGACGGCAGCGTCACCGGCGAGATCACCTCGGCCAAGCGCTCATATCCGGTGCGCCAGATGACCACGACCGAATCCGGCATCAGGACGATCGGCTTCAGCCAGCTCTATCTCTCGCTTGGCGACGAGGGCAGCGATGGCTCCGTCGTCGTTCGTCTGTGGTGGAAGCCGCTGGTGACGCTGATCTGGGGCGGCGGACTGGTGATGATGGCGGGTGCGGCGATGTCGCTGCTCGACCGCCGCCTGCGCGTCGGCGCGCCGTCGCGCCGCAAGGCTGCGGCCGCCGTGCCATCGGCGAGCCCGCCATGAGAAGGGTCACACTGGCCTCACTGGTCCTGCTGCTGGCGCTGTTGTTCGCCGGCGCCGCGCAGGCGGTCAAGCCCGACGAGGTGCTGGCCGACCCGGCACTCGAGGCGCGGGCGCGTGCTTTGTCGGAAGGCCTGCGCTGCATGGTCTGCCAGAACCAGTCGATCGACGAGTCCGATGCCGATCTTGCCCGTGACCTGCGCCTCCTTGTGCGCCAGCGCCTCGTCGCCGGCGACACCGACCGGCAGGTGATGGACTATGTCGTTTCACGCTACGGCGAATTTGTGCTGCTGAAGCCACGCTTCAATCTGCGCAATGTCTTGCTCTGGGGAACGCCAGTCCTTCTGCTGCTCGTTGGCGGGACATTCATCCTGCTGGCCGCCCGCTCGCGCCGCTCGACGGCAACCAATGCCCTGACCGCGGACGAGAAGGCGGCGCTGGACGCGATACTCCGCCGCGATTGATCGATACATTACGAAAGTTTCATGTACCGGAAATGGCGCGGTAATGTGCGGCTCTCTATTTCCTTTGTCGAGGATGCCAATCAAGGGGCGTCCCTTGAAAAGAGGATACAAGAACCATGAATGTTGCCCCCAATTCATATCTTCGCACCCGTAAACGCCTGATGGCCGCAGCCGCATCCCTGGCCATTGCCGGCGCGATCGGCTTTGGCGCTGTTGCAACCGGGACAGCCCCGGTTCTGGCCGACGCCGTGCGTGTCGAGGCACCGCAGGTCCCGAGCTTCGCCGATGTGGTCGAGCGCGTTTCGCCGGCGGTCGTCAGCGTGCGCGTCAAGGCCAAGATCCAGTCGACGGCCGATGACGGTTCCGGCCAGATGGACGACGAGGACGGCTTAGGCAATCTTCCCGACAACCCGCAGCTGAAACGTTTCTTCCGCGAATTCCGCGGCTTTGGCGATCAAGGCGGCGATCAGGGCCCGAACGGAATGCGCCGTTTTGGACATCGTGACCGCAACAACGACCAGCCGCGGCCGGTGGCGCAAGGGTCCGGCTTCTTCATCTCCGATGACGGCTATCTCGTCACCAACAACCATGTCGTCGAGGAAGGCACCGCCTTCACCGTGGTGACCAATGACGGCAAGGAACTCGACGCCAAGCTGATCGGCACCGATCCGCGCACCGATCTTGCCGTGCTCAAGGTCGATGACGGCAACAAGTTCACCTATGTCGACTTCGCCGATGATTCCAAGGTTCGCGTCGGCGACTGGGTGGTGGCTGTCGGCAATCCGTTCGGCCTCGGCGGCACGGTTACCGCAGGCATCGTTTCGGCCCGCGGCCGCGATATCGGCGCCGGCCCCTATGACGACTTCATCCAGATCGATGCCTCGGTGAACCGCGGCAATTCGGGCGGCCCGACCTTCAACCTCAACGGCCAGGTCGTCGGCATCAACACCGCGATCTTCTCGCCGTCGGGCGGCAGCGTCGGCATTGCCTTCGACATTCCCGCTTCGACCGCCAAGCAGGTCGTGCAGGATCTGATGAAGAACGGTACAGTCCAGCGCGGCTGGCTCGGCGTCGAAATCCAGCCGGTCACGCCCGAAATCGCCGAGTCGCTTGGCCTTGCGTCCGGCAAGGGCGCGCTCGTTGCCAGCGCGCAGGACAACGGTCCCGGCAAAAAGGCCGGCATCACCGCCGGTGACGTGATCACCCAGGTGGACGGCAAGGACGTTGCTTCGCCGAAGGAACTCGCCCGTCTGATCGGCGCATACCCGCCCGGCAAATCGGTCGATGTCACGGTGTGGCGCAACGGCAAGAGCGAGGCGGTCAAGGTCGATCTCGGCAAGTTGCCGTCAAGCGACAAGCAGGCCTCGGCCGACCAGCAGCCTGCCCCCGCGCCGAAGACCGACACGCTTGCCGATCTCGGCCTGACCGTCACCAAGTCCGACAATGGCAAGGGCCTTGTGGTGACCGACGTCGACCCCGACAGCGATGCCGCCGATCGCGGCATCCAGCCCGGTGACGTCATCACCTCCGTCAATTCGACGGAAGTGACCGGCACCGGCGACGTCGACAAGGCGATGGCCGACGCGGTGAAGTCCGGCCGCAAGGCGGTGCTGATGCAGATCACCCGCGACGACAGCAACCGCTTCGTCGCGCTGCCTGTCGCCAAGGGCTGACGACCGGTTCGACTTTTCCGGTGCGGCGGTTTTCAACACCCCCGAGCCGCCGCACGGGAAAGCACGGGGCCTGAATACGTTAGTCAGTCATCGTGTTCCGCCCCAGCGGCAGCGGGCTTCCCATCGCCCGCTGCCGCTCGAACATGCCGCTCAAAGCGTGAAGCGGTTTTAGGCGACGACATGCTAAAACAAAGACTTACCGCGTATCCCTGAATCACTTTGTTCGCGATACGCCATGGAGAAGGCCACGATGCATATGCCGGCCGCTCAATCTTCCAGCGAAATCGCGTATAACGGTTCTATGAAGATTCTCGTCATAGAAGACGATCGCGAGGCGGCCGACTACCTGCAGAAAGCGTTCGCCGAGGCCGGCCATACCGCCCATGTCGCCGGCGACGGCGAAACCGGCTTCGCGCTCGCCGATTCCGGCGACTATGACGTCATGGTCGTCGACCGCATGATGCCGCGCCGCGACGGCCTGTCCGTCATTGCCGGGCTCAGGTCCAGAGGCAATACGACGCCCGTGCTGATCCTGTCGGCGCTGGGCGAAGTCGACGACCGGGTCACCGGTCTGCGCGCCGGCGGCGACGACTATCTGACCAAACCCTACGCCTTTTCCGAACTGCTCGCCCGCGTCGAGGTGCTGAACCGCCGCGCCAGCGCCAGAGAGGCCGAAACTGTCTACCGCGTCGGTGATCTCGAACTCGACCGGCTGTCGCATTCGGTGCGGCGCGCCGGGCGCGAGATAACACTGCAGCCGCGCGAGTTCCGCCTGCTCGAATATTTGATGCGCCATGCCGGCCAGGTGGTGACGCGCACCATGCTGCTCGAGAATGTCTGGGACTACCATTTCGATCCGCAGACCAACGTCATCGACGTTCATATCTCGCGGCTGCGGGGCAAGATCGAGAAGGGCTTCGACAAGTCGATCCTGCACACAGTTCGCGGCGCCGGCTATATGCTGAAAAGCGGCTAGAACCCCATGGCTCTTTCCGTGCCGGCCATCATGAAGACGACGGCAGCGCGGCTTTCGGCGCTTTATCTTCTGCTTTTTGCGCTGTGCGCGGTGTTGCTGGTCTTGTACATGACCTCGCTGTCGGCGCGCATGCTGACCGCCCAGACGCAGGAGACGATCAACGACGAGGTGCTCGGACTTGCTCGCGCCTATCAGCGCGGCGGCCTGCCGGTGCTGGTCCGCGTCGTCGAGCAGCGCTCCCGCCAGCCCGGCGCCAATCTCTATCTGATCGCCGATGCCAACGGCCAGATCCTGACCGGCAACGTGCAGAGCCTGGAGCCGGGCGTGATCGAGGCCGAGGGCTGGACCACCGAACCGTTCTCCTACCGCCGCTTCGGCGAGGGCGAGCTCGAGCGGCAGCGCAACCCGGTCTCCGACCCGAACGAGCCCGCCCAGAGCGAAGTACAGGCCGAAGGCGAGAAGGGCCATAACGCCATTGCCCTGGTGCTGCGCCTGCCCAACCAGATGATCATGCTGGTCGGCCGCGACCTCGGCGAGCCGGAGCGCTTCCGCGCCGTCATTCGCCGCGCCTTGATGCTGGCGCTCGGCATGATGGGCGTCGGCGGGCTGCTGATCTGGTTCTTCGTCGGGCGCGCGGCGCTGAAGCGCATCGACAGCGTGTCGGAGGCGAGCCGCCGCATCATGGGTGGCGATCTTTCCGGCCGGCTGCCGGTCACCGGCGCCGGCGACGAGTTCGACCGGCTATCGGAAAACCTCAATTCCATGCTGGCCCGGATCGCCAGGCTCAACGAGGGCCTGAAGCAGGTCTCCGACAACATCGCCCACGACCTGAAGACGCCGCTGACCAGGCTGCGCAATCGCGCCGAGGCGACGCTTTCCGGCAAGCACAATACCAGCGACTACCGGCAGGCGCTGGAAGGAACGATCGCCGAATCCGATCAGCTGATAAAGACCTTCAACGCCATCCTGATGATCTCGCGGCTGGAGGCCGGCTATTCCTCCGAAAGCACCACCAGGGTCGACCTGGCCGCTGCCGTGCACGACGTCGTCGAACTCTACGAGCCGGTAGCGGAGGAGGCGGGCGTGACGCTCGAAACCTCGGTGCAAGGTGCCTTCGCGGTCAACGGCAATCGCGAGCTGATCGGCCAGGCGCTGTCCAACATCGTCGACAACGCGATCAAATATTCGACCGACTCGACGTCCAGGCCTTCGGTTCGCGTGACGCTGGAGCGTGTCGGTGGCGAGATCAGGCTCGCCGTTTCCGACAACGGCCAGGGTATTCCCGACGATGTCGACCGCGCCAGGGTGACCGAGCGTTTCGTGCGGCTGGAAAAGAGCCGCTCGCAGCCGGGTTCCGGCCTTGGCTTGAGCCTCGCCAAGGCGATCATGACGTTCCACAATGGACGGCTTGAGCTTCTGCCCGGCAATCCCGGATTGTCGGTCGTCATGAGTTTTCCCGGGCGGGAGGATCGCTGATGGTGGCGAGGATGGCAGTGCGACGCCTCGAAACGGACTGGCTGTTGAAGCCGGCGGTAAAGCTCGTTCCGCTGGATGCAAGCCGCGCCAGGCAGGAATTGTCGGAGATCGCCGACGCCGCGCGGCAAAAAGAACTGCCGCGACTGGCGAAATTTCTGGCCGGCAAGGGGGTCGTCCAGGATTTCCTCGCCGCCGTGTTCGACCTATCGCCGTTCCTGCGCGATACCGCGCGCCGCCGGCCGCGGATACTCGATGCGCTTTTCGACGGGACGGCCGAGGCGCGGCTGTCATCGATCGGCGCCGCGGTCGACAAGGCAGCTCGCGCTGAGGCCGTCTCCGAAAGCAGCCTGATGATGGAGCTGCGCCAATGCAAGGCGGAGGCGCATTTCCTTATCGCCTTGGCCGATCTCGCCGGCGAGGCCGAGACCTCGTTGACGGTGAGGCGACTGAGCGACCTTGCCGACGCCTGCGCGCGTGCGGCCGTCGATTTCCTGCTCCGCGACGCGCATGAGCAAGGCAAGCTCCGATTGCCGGATGCCAAAAATCCGGCGCGACGCTCGGGCTGGATCCTGCTCGGCATGGGCAAGCTCGGCGCGCATGAGTTGAACTTTTCCTCCGACATCGACCTCGTCGTCTTCTTCGACCCCGATGCGCCAGCCGTCGTTGATTCGCTCGACGCCACAGAGCTGTTTTCGCGCCTGACCCGCCGGCTGGTCCGCATTCTCCAGGACCGCACCGAGCACGGTTACGTCTTCCGCACCGATCTCAGACTTCGTCCCGACCCCGGCTCGACGCCGCTTGCGATCCCGGTCGAGGCGGCGCTGCGCTACTATGAGGCGCGCGGCCAGAACTGGGAGCGCGCCGCCATGATCAAGGCGCGCCCGGTGGCCGGCGATGTTGCCGCCGGCGCCGTGTTCCTAAAGGAGCTGCAGCCCTATATCTGGCGCAAATACATGGACTATGCGGCGATTGCTGACGTCCATTCGATCAAGCGCCAGATCCACGCCCACAAGGGCCATGGCGAGGTCGCGGTTAAGGGCCATAACGTCAAGCTCGGCCGCGGCGGCATCCGCGAGATCGAGTTCTTCGTCCAGACCCAGCAGCTCATCGCCGGCGGCCGCTTTCCCGAACTGCGCGGCCGCGAGACCGTGCTGATGCTCGGCGAACTCTCCGCGCGCGGCTGGATCACCGCCGACGCGCGCGATACGCTCACCAGGCAATACTGGTTCCTGCGCCGCGTCGAACACGCCATCCAGATGGTTGCTGACCAGCAGACGCACATCCTGCCGGAGGACGAAGAGGGGCTGGAGCGCGTCGCCCGCATGCTGGGCTTTGCCGATGCGGCAGGCTTTGCCGAAACGTTCCGCGCGGCGCTGCACCAGGTCGAGCGCCACTACGCGGCGCTGTTCGAAACCGCGCCGGAGCTTTCGGCCGGCATCGGCAATCTGGTCTTTACCGGCGACGTCGACGATCCCGATACCCTGCAGACCTTGCAGCGGCTCGGCTTCCAGCGGCCGAGCGACATCTGCCGGGTTATCCGCGGCTGGCACTTCGGCCGTTACCGCGTCACCCGGTCGGCGGAGGCGCGCGAGCGGCTGACCGAACTGACGCCGGCGCTGCTGCAAGCCTTCGGCCAGACGCGGCGGGCGGACGAGGCAGTGATCCGCTTCGACGAATTCCTTGCCGGCCTGCCTGCCGGCATCCAGCTGTTTTCGCTGCTGCAGTCGAATCCGGCTTTGCTGAAGCTGATGGCGACTATCATGGGCGCGGCACCGCGGCTGGCCGCCATCATCACGCGCCGGCCGCATGTCTTCGATGGGCTGCTCGATCCGGCGCTGCTGAGCGAACTGCCAAACCGCGCCTATCTGTCGGCGCGCCTTGCCGCCTTCCTCGAAGGCGACAGAGCCTATGAAGACGTGCTCGACCGGCTGCGCATCTTTGCTTCGGAGCAAAAATTCCTGATCGGCGTCAGGCTGCTTGCCGGGTCGATCGACCCGCCGCGCGCCGGCCGCGCTTTTTCCGATCTCGCCGATCTGACCATCGAGGCGGCATTGCAGGCGGTGATGGCGGAATTCGCTTTGCGTCATGGCTATATTGCCGGCGGCCGGGTCGCGCTGCTCGGCATGGGCAAGCTCGGCAGCCGCGAACTGACGGCGGGCTCCGACGTCGACCTCATCCTGCTCTACGATCACGACGCCGATGCGGAGGAGTCCGACGGCGACAAGCCGCTTGCCCCGTCGCATTACTACAGCCGGCTGACGCAGCGGCTGATCGCCGCCGTTTCCGCGCCGACCGCCGAGGGCGTGCTCTACGAGCTCGACCTTCGCCTGCGGCCGTCCGGCAACAAGGGGCCGGTGGCCACGCATGTCGACGCCTTCAAGAAGTATCAGCGCCAGGACGCCTGGACATGGGAGCACATGGCGCTGGCGCGCGCCCGCACGATCGGCGGCGATGCCGAGCTCTGCCGCGAGGTCGAGGGAGAGGTTGCCGCAGTGCTCGCTCTGCCGCGCGATCCAGCCAAGGTGATGGCCGAGGCATCCGAGATGCGCGCCATGGTCGACAAGGAGAAGCCGCCGCGCGATCCCTGGGACATCAAGCTGATCCCGGGCGGCCTCATCGATCTCGAATTCATTGCCCAGGTTGCTCTGATCACGGGAAAGATCGAGGCAGGCCGCAGGGCCACCGGCACGGCTGAGGTCCTGTCGCGCCTGGCGCCGGATTTCGCCAGCGCCCAGGTCAGGCAGGAACTGGTGGATGCCTATTCGCTCTATCTGGCGCTGACCCAGATGATACGGCTTTGCCTCACCGGCGCGTTCGAACGCGACGACGTTCCGCCAGGGCTTTCGGATCTGCTTCTGGCGGTCACCGACCTGCCGGATTTCGGGGTGCTTGAAGCGCATCTCAAGGAGACGTCGCAGAAGGTCAGAAAGGATTTCGACCTTCTGCTTCGTGCGAAACAACCGTGACGGCAACCAGCCGTACGGGCGAGAGCATCGGACCCAACATTGCGACCTGTTTTTGGGAGGTTCCGATGTTCAATCAAAGAGATAGAGCGGGGGATTGAAGGTCCGCCGCTCTAGCATCGGGGGTGACGATGCAACAGGAGAAGACCATGAGAAAGACAACCAGACTTGCACTCGTTTTCGCAGCCCTGGCCGGCGCCGTCGGCACCGCAGCCTATGCAGACGAGCACTCCGGCGCCGCGCCGCGCGACGGCATGATGATGCGACTCGGCAAGGTCATGAAGGACAATGACGGCACTATCACCTTCGACCAGTTCTCCGACGCCATGAACGCGCAGCTGAAGAAGATGGTCGCCGACAATGGCGGCAAGCTGACCGTGGCACAGCTCGCCGACGCACTGGAGAAGGCGCGCTTCGAGCAGATGGCCAGGCGCATCATCGCCCGTTACGACACCAAGGGCGACGGCACGCTGACCGCCGACGACATCGCCAGCCGTCAGAAGAAGGTCTTCGCCATGCTCGACCGTGACAATGACGGTAAGATCGAGAAGAACGAACTGCCGAAGGGTCCCGGCCGTCACAGCCAATGGGACGGCGAGGGCAATGATGGCGCTGACGGCATGCAGTGAGAATTGATAACCGCTCCGGCGGCGCGAGCCGCCGGAGACTTATTTTGTCGTTCAGGCAGCCGCCCTGACCGCCTGCGCGGCTTTCTTGATCGGGATGCGTGCCGAGACGATCGTGCCGACGCTTTCGGTCGAGCGGATCTTCAACGCGCCACCCTGAAGCTCGGCCAGCGAGCGCGAGATGGCGAGTCCGAGGCCGGAGCCGGCATGGCTCTTGGAGAACTGGTTTTGCACCTGTTCGAATGGCCGCCCGAGCTTGCTCAGCGCCGCCTTCGGGATGCCGCAGCCATTGTCCTCGATCGTCAGGATCAGCGCGCTGGAAATGCTGCGGGCTCTGACCGAGATGTGGCCGCCTTGCCCGGTGAACTTCACCGCATTGGATAGAAGGTTGATGAGGATCTGCTTGATCGCCCTGCGGTCGGCGAACAGCGTCAGCGAATCGGCGATGCGGGTTTCGACGGTGATCGACTTTTCCGCCGCCTGCAGAGAAACGACGCGAACCGTCTCCCTGATAAGCGGGCAGAGATCGATTTCTTCCTGATCCAGCGCGAACTGGCCGGCCTCGATCTTCGACATGTCGAGGATGTCGTTGATGACGCCGAGAAGATATTTGCCGCTGCCGTTGATGTCGGTGGCATACTCTTCGTAACGCGGCGAACCCAGCGGCCCGAACAGTCGCCGTTCCATCAGTTCCGAGAAGCCGATGATCGCGTTGAGCGGGGTGCGCAACTCGTGCGACATGTTCGCCAGGAATTCGGATTTGGCCCGGTTTGCCGCTTCGGCCCGCTCGGTTTCCTTCATGTATTTGCGATTGAGCTCGACGAGCTCACGAGCCCGTTCCTCTTCCGCGCGGCGGGCAAGGCTGAGGTCGTGGATTGTCGCCATCAGCCGGCGCTCGCTGTCGACCAGCTTCTCCTGGTGCAGCTTGATCTGGGTGATGTCGGAGCCGACCGAGACGATGCCGCCGTCCCTTGTCCTTAACTCGTTCACCTGCAGCCAACGGCCATCGGCAAGCTGGCGCTCGAAGGTCACGCCCCCCTGCGGTCCATTGGTATTGGCAAGCCGCCGCTCCGAGGCGAAGGCCAGCATGCGTTCTTCCAGCACGGCGCGTGGGGCGCCCGGCATCACGTCGCGATCCGACAGGCCGTTGTCCTGCTGGTATTTGGAATTGCACATGATCAGACGCTCGGACGAATCCCACAAGACGAAGGATTCGTTGATGTTTTCGATGGCCGTCCTCAGGCGCAGGTCCGCCGCTTCGGAGCGCAGCGCCAGGTGCCGCTGCTCGGTGACGTCGACGGCGATGCCGATCAGCTGGATCTCCGGTGCTTCCGGATCGATAACCTGTGCTCTTGCGCGCATCCAAACCCATTGCCCGTCGGCATGGCGCATCCGGAACACCTGGTCGATATGGTCGATCTCGCGTGCGACGATCCTGCTGGCGAGTTCGAACAAATCGCCGTCCTCGGGATGAATGATTTCGTCGACTTCGCCGAACGACAGCATCGTGTCGCAAGGCTCGTAGCCCAGCATGTCGTACATCGAGCGCGACCAGTACATCTTGCCGCGCACCATGTCCCAATCCCACAGACCGCAGCGGCCGCGTACCAGCGCCATGTCGATGCGCTGGTGGGCTTCGAGATAGATGCGGTCGGCGGTCTGGGCGCGCGCCGCCTGGCCGAAATAGGCGTAGAGGATGATGATCAGCACGCCGGCCGTCAGCACGAACAGCGTGACGTTGAGCGAGACCGTCTTGCGCCAGGCGTCAAAGACTGCCTCCTGCGGCACAAACGCTGCCGCGGCACCCCTTCGGCCATTCGCCAGGCTCACTGCCGCGTACCAGTCCTGTCCGCTGATGCTGACCTCCATCACCCCGGCGCGGTTGCCGAACATGAACAGCGGCTGCCCGCCCTGGACGACTCCATCGAGCGATCGCCCCTCCCAGCGCATCGACTGCGGCGATACGGCAATAATCTTGAAAGCGCTGTCGGTGATCGCCAGTACGTGGCTTCGCCCCATCGCGCCCTGACGACCGGTGCTCTCCAACAGGTCCTGGATTGCGCCGGGCGCGGAAACCACCGTCGCGTCGGCAGCGATCGAACTGGCCAGTTGGCCGGCGGCCAGCGCAAGGATCGCCTTGGCGTCGCGCTCGATCTCGTCGCGCTCGTTCATCAGCGACAGAAAGCGCAGCACGGCGATGATCAACAGAAAGATGATGATGAGGGCCGGTATCGATCGCCGCAACAGCGGCTCGGCTGCCAGCAGCCGTCGGTAGGCAGGTTCGGCGATGAGCCGCGTATTGCCTGCGAGACCGTCGCTTCGCGCCTCGCGACGCTCAAACGCCGTCCCACCGGGCGCGCCCCACGCGTCCGCCTTCGCCATAAATGGCACTCCCCGATTTTCTGTCCCGCTTGACGATCCGGCAACGCCGCACTTCCGAATCGTCACTAAAGAATCAAAGGTGATTCGCCTTGTCCAGAGGCGCGGCGAAAAAAGATTAAAAATCGACTAAAATAATGGGTTTTCGGATGGTCTTCCCTTCTCCCACGACAAGGGGAGGATGGTCTTCCCTTCTCCCACGACAAGGGGAGAAGGGGAGGTCGCTTACGCCAGGGTGCGCTCGACGATGTCTCGCAAATCGGCCGACAGCTTCTCGGTATTGGCGATCGAAAGCAACGCCTCCCTTGCCTTGGCCTGCCGCACCGGTTCGAGCGAGCGCCACGACCTGAGCGCCGTCGCCAGCCTGGCGGCCACCTGCGGGTTGCGTTTTTCGACCTGCAGCACCGTTTCGACGAAAAGCCGGTAGCCCTCGCCGTCGGCGCTATGGAAGCCGGTCTGGTTGGCACTGCAGAACGTGCCGATGAGCGCGCGTACCCGGTTCGGGTTGGCCATCGAGAACGCCGGATGGCTGGTCAAGGCGCGCACCGCGTCGACGGTTTGCGGGCCGGGCACGCTGGCCTGGATCTGGAACCATTTGTCCATGACCAGCGGATCGGTTGCATATTTCGCCTCGAAATCGGCCAGCGCCTTGGTCGCCTCAGGTGAGCCGTGGTGACGGTGCGCAAGCACGGTCAATGCCGCGGCCCGATCCGTCATGTTGGTCGCCGATTGGAAGTGCCGGGCAGCGAGTTCCGCACCGCCCGGCAACAAGGAGAGATAATCCAGCAGGACATTGCGCAGCGCCCGCCGCCCGGCACTGGCAGCATCCGGGCTGAACGGACCATTGTCGGTGAGCCGATCGTAAAGTTTGGAGAATATCTCGCTGTTGGCCTCAGCGATCGCAACCGCCAGCGCCTCGCGCGCCGTGAATATGGCGTCGGGGTCGATGTTCTTGCCGATGTCGCGGGCGATATCGGCCTCGCCGGGCAGCGCCAGCGCCAGTGCCCGATAGGCCGGTTCCAGCGCTTCGTCGCCGGCTATCTTGCCGGCAAGCTCGGTCAGCCGGGCGCTGAACTCGGGTCGCCTGCGGTCCAGGACCTGACGGAAGGCTGCAATCAGCGCATCGGTCAAAAGCGTGTTGAACGCCTGCCAGCGCGAGAAGGCGTCGCTGTCGTGGCCAGCCAGAAAAAACTGGTCGTCGGGCCGCTGCTCGACCGAAAGCGTCACCGGCGCCGAAAAGCCACGGTTGAGCGACATGGCCGGACGCTCGGCAATCCCGGAAAACCTGACGACATGGCGGCGTTTGCGGATATGGATGACACCATCCTCGACGTTCGCCCCTTCGACGCCGCTATGGGCTATCGCCTCTCCGGCGGCGCCAACCAGGCCGAAGGCAAGCGGGATGTGCATCAGCCGCTTGCGGCTTTCCGACGGCGTTGGCGGCACTGACTGCTCGATTTCGAGCGTGAATTCGCGCGCTGCCGGATTATACGCCGAACTGACGGTCAGGTTCGGCGTACCGGCCTGATGATACCACAGCGAAAACTGCGACAGCTCGCGACCTGAGACGTCTTCGAACACTTTGATGAAGTCTTCGATCGTCGCCGCCTGGCCGTCGTGACGCTCGAAATAGAGGTTCATGCCGGCGCGGAACGTCTCGGCGCCGAGGATGGTATGGATCATGCGCACGACTTCCGAGCCCTTTTCGTAGACCGTCGCCGTATAGAAATTGTTGATCTCGCGGTAGCGGCGAGGCCGGACCGGATGCGCAAGCGGCCCCTGGTCCTCGGGAAACTGATGGGCGCGCAGCGTACGCACCTCGGCGATGCGCTTGACGGCGCGCGAGCGCTGATCGGCCGAGAATTCGTGGTCGCGAAAAACCGTCAGCCCTTCCTTCAGGCAAAGCTGGAACCAGTCGCGGCAAGTGATTCTGTTGCCTGTCCAATTGTGGAAATACTCATGGGCAATGATGGCTTCGATATTGGCGAAATCGGCGTCGGTCGCAGTTTCCTGGTCGGCCAGCACATACTTGTCGTTGAAGATGTTAAGACCCTTGTTCTCCATCGCGCCCATATTGAAGTCGGACACGGCGACGATGTTGAAGACGTCGAGGTCGTATTCGCGGCCGAACGCCTCCTCGTCCCATTTCATCGACCGTTTCAAAGCGTCCATGGCGTAGCCGGCGAGCCTCTCTTTGCCCGGTTCGACATAGATTCCGAGCTCGACCTTGCGACCAGACAGGGTAACGAAACTGTCCGAGATCTTGCCGAGGTCGCCCGCCACCAGCGCAAACAAATAGGACGGCTTGGGGAACGGGTCATGCCAGACCGCATAGTGCCAGCCGGCGGCAAGCTCGCCGCCGTCGACCGGGTTGCCGTTGGACAAAAGCAGCGGCGCCTCACGGCGCTGAGCTTCAATGCGCACCGTATAAACCGACAGGATGTCGGGACGGTCGAGGAAATAAGTGATGCGGCGAAAGCCTTCGGCCTCGCACTGCGTGCAATAGACGTCGCTGGAGCGATAGAGGCCCATCAGCGCTTCGTTCTGCGCCGGCGCCAACACGGTTTCAATTCTCAGCTGGAAGCGCCTTGCCGCAGGGGGGCTGATGATTGTCAGTTGATCGGGCGTGGCGAGAAAATCCGCAGGGCTCGGTTCGTGGCCGTCGATGGCGATGCTGCGGAGCGTCAGCCCGTCGCCATCCAGCACCAGTGGCACCAACGCCGCAATCCTGTCGCGACGTTCGACCGTCAGCACGGCGGTGACATGTGCTGCTTCAGGCGAAAGGCGGAAAGTCAGGCTGGTTTCCGGAATGAGATAATCACTGGGGCGGTAGTCTTCGAGCTTGAAGACCTGGCCGGTATCTGTGCGCATTCCTTGATTTTTCCTGTCGATCCGGGAGCGGCGGGCGGGTCCGCTGGTCCAAATAATTTGAAGTCTGCGCTCTTTACACGAAACGCTCCCTCGACAAAACTGCAGCGACGTCTATTTCAGGCGATCATTTCCCAAGCATCATCGCGAGGCTTCCATGACCGTCGTCACGCCGAAATTCGGGATGAGCGCCTCTGTGTTGCGTCGGGAGGATCAGGCCTTCCTCAAAGGCGCCGGGAAGGCGGGTACGATCGGGTCGACGCATGCCGCGTTCAATGCGGTGACCGACGCGCTCTACCGCGCCTACGGCATCAGGCATATCGACATGCCGGCAACGCCGGCGCGCATCTGGGCGGCGATCGAGGAAGCAAAAGGGGCGTGACAGCCGAACCGGACTTGCCAGTGCTTGCTGCCGGCGACCACGCCGGCGAACACAGCACGCTGACCGGGATCGTGCTCAAGATCGTATCGGTGGCGGTCTTCGTCGGCATGTCGTCCTGCATCAAGGCGGCAGGCATCGTGCCGGCGGGCCAGATCGTCTTCTTCCGCTCCTTCTTTGCCATCTTTCCGATCATCGCCTTCCTCGCCTTCCAGGGAAAACTCGGAACGGCCTTTTCGACGAAGCGCCCGCTCAACCACATTGCGCGCGGCGTCGTCGGTGTCTGTGCCATGGGGCTCGGCTTCTTCGCGCTGACGCGGCTGCCGCTGCCGGAGGCGATCACGCTGAACTACGCGCAGCCGCTGCTGGTCGTGGTGTTCAGTTCGATCTTCCTCGGCGAAGCCATCCGCATCTATCGCTGGAGTGCGGTTGCCGTCGGCCTGGTCGGGGTGCTGATCATCTCGTGGCCGGAACTGACGCTGCTCAGTTCGGGCGCTGCCCTTGGCGATCAGGAGGTGCTCGGCGTCATCGCCGCCCTCATAGCCGCGGCGATCTCGGCCATCGCTATGCTCCTGGTTCGCAACCTCGTCCAGAGCGAGCGGACGGCGACCATCGTGCTGTGGTTTTCGGTAACTGCGAGCGTCATGGCGCTGCTTTCGCTGCCGTTTGGCTGGCAGGCGCTGACGCCAGCACAGGCGGGGCTTCTGATTGCCGCGGGTTTTTGCGGCGGGCTTGGCCAGATCCTGATGACCTCGGCCTATCGCCATGCCGAGGCTTCCGTCGTGGCACCTTTCGAATACACTTCGATGATCCTCGGCGTCGTCGTCGGCTATCTGGTCTTTGGCGACGTCGCCACGATCAACATGCTGGTCGGCGGCATGATCGTGGTTGCGGCGGGGATTTTCATCATCTGGCGCGAGCGCCAGCTGGGTCTCGAACGCACCCGCACCCGCAAGGCCGTCGCGCCGGAAGGGTGATCAGCCCTTCGCTGCGTCGGTCCGCTCTTTCGCCAGCCGCATCAGCACCGACCGCGTCTGCTCGTCGGCGGGGAAAAAAGATTCGATCGCCAGCTCCGACAGCGTCACGTCGAGCGGCGTGCCGAACACGGTGATGGTGCTGATGAACGACAGCACCGCGTCGCCATGGGCAAGCTGGAGCGGATGGACAATCGCGTTCGGTTCGACCGGCGCCGGCCGGCTGCCTTTAAGGCCGGACGGACAGGCCCGAAGCTCGCGCTCGAGCTCGACCAGAACCGGATCGGCGGTAGCGTCGTTCTGCCGCTTCAGCCGCTCCAGAAGATGCGTCCGCCATTCCGCAAGGTTGACGATGCGCGGTGCGATGCCGCCGGGATGCAGGCTGAGCCGCAACACGTTGACCGGCGGCTTCAGCAGGGAGGCATCGGCGACATTGGCGAGGAACGGGCCGATGGCGGCGTTCGCCGACACCAGGTTCCAATGCCGGTCCACGGCAAGCGCCGGGAAGGCTCGTGCGCCTTGAGCACGGTCTCGACCGCCGCCATCGCCGGTGCCATCGAGGCATCGTCAAGTGGTCGTTCGCTGAAGCTCGGGGCAAAGCCGGCGGCCAGCAGCAGCTGGTTGCGCTGCCTGAGCGGGACCGAAAGCTGCTCCGCCAGATGCAGCACCATATCACGCGAGGGTGCGGCGCGGCCGCTTTCCACGAAACTCAAATGCCGCTGCGAGATCTCGGCCTCCATAGCAAGGTCGAGCTGGCTCATGCGCCGGCGTGTACGCCATTCTCGAATGAGACTGCCGGCGGAAATCTGGGCTGCTGTCATGACGAGATGACTAGGCCGGCAGTGGGCGCATTTCAATTACCTGCGAGGTCATGATGCCGCCCTTCCTTCCTCGCAAGGGGAGAACGGAAGACGCGCTCGGCAATCTTACCCAAGCGCCCGCAACTTCGCCCTCACTTCGAGGAAATCCCGCCATGCCAGCTTCTTGTGCGCCGGCGTTCTCAACAAATAGGCCGGATGCAGGGTCGGCATGGCGGGAATGGCGACGCCGGACGGGGTCGTGTGGACGCGCCAGTTGCCGCGCAGCCGCAATATGCCTTCGGAGGTGTTGAGCAGGGTCTTTGCCGACGGGCCGCCGAGATTGACCAGCACCTTCGGATTGACCAGTTCGATCTGCCGCTCGATGAACGGCCGGCAGATCTCGGTCTCGTGCGGCGTCGGCGTGCGGTTGCCCGGCGGCCGCCAGGGAATGACATTGGCGATATAGACAGATGTCCGATCAAGACCGATCGCGGCCAGCATGCGGTCGAGCAGCCGGCCGGAACGGCCGACGAAGGGCAGGCCCTCTATGTCCTCGTCGCGCCCCGGCGCTTCGCCAACCAGCATCACCGCGGCAGTCGGATTGCCGTCGGCGAACACCAGGTTCTTGGCGGTGAGTTTGAGATTGCAGCCGTCGAATGCCGCCATGTGCTGGCGAAGCTCGTCGAGGCTTGCCGCCGATCTCGCCAGTTGCCGCGCCAATGCCGCTTGCGCCTCGTCGGGCACCGTTGACATGACCGGGGACGTTCGCACTGCCGGTGCCGTATTGGGTCTCTCGCCCATCTCGGCGCGCGACACGCTCGTCGAGCGTTGTGGCGCCGCATTTTCACCGGCCGGCATAGCGGCCGCCGCAGGCACCCGCTCCGGTGGCCTGGCTTCTGCAAACCTGTTTACCGGCTGTTCTTCAAGTGCCTCGTCGACGCCGGCGCTGGCGTAGAAGGCCAGCAACTCGGCGAGATCGGCTCGGCTATTGTGGGGGGCGGCAGTCATGGTTTCACATTCGGCCGCGGAGCTTGAATTTGCAAGTTCAGCTCGACGGTATGCGCGGATCCTGCACCAGATAGAACGTCCAGCGCGGCGTGTAGTCGGTAATCAGGAAATAGAAGCTGGCGGTCTTCAGCGGGTCGATCTTGCCGTTCTTGAACAGCAGGCGGTCATAGGGTTCGAAATTGCGGTCGAAATCGGCGTAGCTGCTCGACCAGATATTTTCGGGGGTTTTGTTGCGCTGGTCGAACGACAGCCCGTCGCCGAACACGCTCGGCTGGTCGAGGATCTCCTGGAGTTCGAACTGGAACTCGACCCAGGCCTGGCCGCTATTGTTGAGCACGTCGATGCGCATATACATCAGACCGTTGGCGAAGTCTCCCGCCTTGCCGAACGGCTGGATCGGCTTGGTCGTGCGAATGGCCAGCGTTACCGGGGTCGCTGAATTCAGCTCTTCGGTGATGACCAGCGGATCCTCCTTCGTGCCGATGCCGGAAGCCCCGGTGATGCGGAAGCCGCCCCGCTCGTCGGAAAAGGAATAGGCGCCGGTCGCCCAGACCAGTTGCTGCTCGGCACGCGCATCGAGGGCCGGCAGCGGCAGAAGCGCCAAGAGCGCCGCACGGCAAATCCGGCCGGGCGTGAAAAAAAAGCGCGTCGATGAAAAGCCAGCCGGCCCGAATATGCGCATGGCGGGAAGTATGGCCGATAAGCAAGCCGTCGAACAATTAAAAACATCGGTGCGACATATCTCTGCAAACGGAATAGGATTGAAGATTGATGCTCGCCAAGGCGAATCTGTGCGGCAGGACGTGACTTTTTGACGAAATCGGTATTGTCACGTCCGCGCCGGTTTCCCGTCGCTATTTGATGCGCTATGCAGCGCGTGAGCCAGCAAGATGCCGGGACTAGCGAGCCAGTGAGGAGTCGATGAGCGATATCGAACGCGAAAGCATGGAATTCGACGTGGTCATCGTCGGCGCCGGCCCGGCCGGCCTTGCCGCCGCGATCCGTCTCAAGCAGGTCAATCCCGAGCTTTCCGTCGTCGTGCTGGAAAAGGGCGGCGAAGTCGGCGCGCACATCCTGTCCGGCGCCGTCGTCGATCCGATCGGCATCGACCGGCTGCTGCCCGGCTGGCGCGAAGAGGAGGGTCATCCCTTCAGGACACCGGTCACCGACGACCATTTCCTGGTTCTCGGCCCCGCCGGTTCGTTCCGTCTGCCCAATATCCTGATGCCGCCGCTGATGAACAATCACGGCAACTATGTCGTCTCGCTCGGCAATGTCTGCCGCTGGCTGGCGACAAAGGCCGAAGCGCTGGGCGTCGAGATCTATCCGGGCTTCGCCGCGGTCGGCCTGCTCTACAACGAGGCCGGTGCGGTCACCGGCGTCGTTACCGGCGACATGGGCGTCGAGAAGGACGGCACGCACGGTCCGGGCTTTGCGCCGGGCATGGCGCTGATGGGCAAATATGTCTTGATCGGTGAGGGCGCGCGTGGCTCGCTCGCCAAACAGCTGATCGCCAAATACCGCCTTTCCGACGGCCGCGAGCCCGGAAAATACGGCATCGGCCTCAAGGAACTCTGGCAGGTCAAACCGGAAAACCACCGGCCGGGCCTTGTCCAGCATTCCTTTGGCTGGCCGCTCGATATGAAGACCGGCGGCGGCTCCTTCCTCTACCATCTCGAGGACAACCAGGTGGCAGTCGGCTTCGTCGTTCACCTGAACTACAAGAACCCCTATCTGTCGCCCTTCGACGAGTTCCAGCGCTTCAAGACCCACCCGGCGATCCGCGGCACCTTCGAGGGTGCCAAGCGGCTGGGCTATGGTGCCCGCGCCATCACCGAAGGCGGCTGGCAGTCGGTGCCGAAACTGTCCTTCCCCGGCGGTGCGCTGATCGGCTGCGCGGCCGGCTTCGTCAATGTGCCGCGCATCAAGGGCTCGCACAATGCCGTGCTCTCCGGAATGCTGGCGGCCGAGCATGTCTGTGATGCGATAGCCGCCGGCCGCGCCAATGACGAGCTGGCCTCCTACGAGGCCGCCTGGCGCGCCACCGATATCGGCAAGGACCTGAAGAAAGTGCGCAACGTCAAGCCGCTATGGTCGCGCTTCGGGACCATTGTCGGCGTCGGCCTTGGCGGCCTCGACATGTGGCTGAACACGCTGTTCGGCTTCTCGCCCTTCGGCACGATGAAGCACGGCAGGGCCGACTACGCCACGCTGGAACCGGCCGCCGCGCACCAGAAGATCGCCTACCCGAAGCCGGACGGGGTGCTGACCTTCGACCGGCTGTCGTCGGTGTTCCTGTCCAACACCAACCACGAGGAAAACGAACCGGTGCATCTGCTCGTCGCCGACATGGACCTGCAGAAGCGCTCCGAGCATGACGTCTATGCCGGGCCTTCGACGCGTTACTGCCCGGCCAGCGTCTACGAATGGGTCGACAAGGACGGCAATGCCGCCGCCGATCCTGCCGCCAAGGATGTGCGCTTCGTCATCAACGCGCAGAACTGCGTGCACTGCAAGACTTGCGATATCAAGGACCCGAACCAGAACATAAATTGGGTGCCGCCACAGGGCGGCGAGGGCCCGGTCTACCAGAACATGTAAGTCACAAGGTTTGCTCCGGACCAAACAAGATGAGGAGCAGCGCAACCGTAGGATTGTTGAATAGACCGCCTGCCTGTGTTTCCTTTCTGTGACGACAGGGAGGAAGGAAAATGCGTCTGGCAGTTCTGACGAGCGTTGTGGCGATCGGGGCGTTGTGCACCCCTTCAGCCTTGGCCGACACTAAAGTATTGGTCAAGACACGAACTTACAACATTGCCGGAACCACCGGCGCGGCACTGATCGAGGCCATGGATCGCCGGGGGCCGAAGCACGGCTTCATGACCCACGCCATCGCGCAGACCGGCTACAGCGTCGATGATTGGACCTTCGACGCCCATCGGGAAAACGGCGTCTGCCGCCTGCGCCGGGCCAACGGGACGCTCAATCTCTTCTATACCTATCCCCGACTAGTCTCAGCCACGTCGCCTGCGCTGCAGAAGCGCTGGAAGCGGTTCTTCGCTGGCGTCCGCGCCCATGAAGAGACCCATGGCCGCATCGCCAGACAGATGATGCGGGCCACCGAAAAGTCGGTTCGGGGGCTGACAGTCGGTGATGACCCGCACTGTTTCGAGGCACGTCGCGAGGCGAAGCGCCGGATCAATGCCATCTATGCCGAATACGAGGCAAAGCAGATCGCCTTCGATGCGCACGAGCATCGCGACGGCGGCCCTGTCGAGCACCTCATCCGCGCTTTCGTGGGCCAGTAATAAGCCAGGTCGAGATAGGACTGCGGATTTTCAGCTTCGCGTCCCGCCAGGCAGCGCCGCAAGCGCGGTCGCCGTCTGGTGCTCGTCGAGCGGCTTTTGTTCATCCGACCGTAGCGAAAACTCCACCAGCACCGGCAGATGGTCTGAGCCGGTGTCTTCCAGCTTCGACGCCGAACGGATGATGATAGCGCCCTTGCTGAAAACCTGGTCGATCGGCAGTCCGGCGAAGCGCAGGAAATCCGGCAGCCTTCTGTAGAGCCAGGTCGGCCCGACCGACGGCATTACAGTCAGCTTGCCAAGCGATGCGACGCGCCGGACGGCGGCGCTCCATGGTGCTGCGTTGCAGTCGCCCGCCAGGATCGACGTCTCGCCAAGCGAGGCGATTTCGTCAGACAACCCTCCAATCTGCCGTGATTGGTTGTGCGGCCATGGCCAAGTGAGGTGGATGGCGGCGACATCGACGTCGGTTCCGCCGAAATCGACCGTGGCGATCGCCATCGCGCCGCGGCTGTCGCAGTGCGGCTCCGTGCCTATGGCAAACGGTCGTCTGGACAGCAGCGCAACGCCGAACACGCCATTGGGATATGGGCAGAGGATCCGGTGGGGATAGGCGCCGGACAGCAGTCCAAGCTTTGCCTTCCACATCTCGGACACCTCGTCGAGGGTGATCACATCAGGCTGGGTCCGGCCGATCAGCGACAGCACCTTCTCAGGCGTTGGATTGTTGAACCTGAGGTTCATCTGCAGCAGGCGGTAGACTGGCTCGTCACCGGGTTTGGCTTCGTAGGCCGCCTGCACCTGCCATAGCCGCGAAAGCGGCAAGGCATTCGACGTGGTGGCAAAGGAGGCTACCGCAAACAGCAATGCGGCCGCCGCCTGCAGGCGAAACGAGGTGGCGAGCAGCGGCAGCGCGCAAAGCGCCATCAGCACGGAAAAATGGACGCGGAAATGAGCAAAGGAATCGAGGGCCGGATGCAGCGATCCGAAGAACCCGGCCACCAGCGCGGCCGAGAGTGCAAGCATTGCGACGAATGCCAGCGCAACCGTCATGTCCTGAACACGTGCCATCGCTTTGTCTATCGGCAGAAATGCGGCTCAATCAAGATGACGAAATGTCCTGACCTGGACCGACACATGCGATTCGGCATTTACTGGAAGGCAGTTTCCGAAAAGCTCCTGAGCTTGCGCGAATGCAGTCGCTCCATCGGCATTCCAGCCAGCTTCTCCATCGCCCTGATGCCGATGGTCAGGTGCTGCGCTACTTGCCGCTTGTAGAACTCGGTCGCCATGCCCGGCAACTTCAATTCGCCATGCAGCGGCTTGTCGGATACGCAAAGCAGCGTGCCATAGGGCACCCGGAAGCGGAAGCCATTGGCGGCGATCGTCGCCGATTCCATATCGAGCGCGATCGCCCGCGACTGCGACAGCCGCTGCACCGGCCCGCGCTGGTCGCGCAGCTCCCAATTGCGGTTGTCGATAGTGGCGACGGTGCCGGTACGCATGATGCGCTTGAGGTCGTAGCCGGAAAGCCCGGTGACCTCGGCGACCGCTTCCTGCAGCGCCACCTGGATTTCGGCCAGCGGCGGGATCGGCACCCAGACCGGAAGATCGTCGTCGAGGACATGGTCTTCCCGCACATAAGCATGCGCCAGCACATAATCCCCCAGCGCCTGCGTGTTGCGCAGGCCGGCGCAATGGCCGAGCATCACCCAGGCATGCGGCCGGAGCACCGCGATGTGGTCGGTGATCGTCTTGGCGTTGGAAGGGCCAACGCCAATATTGACCATGGTGATGCCGCCATGGTTCGGCTTCTTCAGATGATAGGCCGGCATCTGCGGCAGGCGAGGCGGCGCGGCACCCTCACCGGGCGCGCTGTCCCCGACTTTGGTCACGATATTGCCCGGCTCGACGAACTCGACGTATCCGTCACCCCCATTGGCCATCAAATCGCGTGCACGGGCAACGAATTCGTCGATGTAGAACTGGTAGTTGGTGAACAGCACGAAGTTCTGGAAATGCTGGGGACTGGTCGCCGTATAATGCGACATCCGGTGCAGCGAATAGTCGATCCGTTGCGCGGTGAACGGTGCCAGCGGCCGTGCCTCGCCCAATGCCACTTCGAACGTGCCGTTGGCGATCTGGTCGTCCGTGCCGTCGAGATCCGGCACGTCGAACAGGTCACGGATCGGCCGTTTGATGCGTTCCGCGGCAGTGCCGTCGACATGAGTGCCCTCGAGAAAGGCGAAATGCAGCGGGATGGGAGTGGTCGATTCCGAGACCGTGACCGGAACGCCGTGGTTGCGCATGATCAGGCGAAGCTGTTCGGTGAGATAGCTTTCGAAAAGAGCAGGCTGGGTGACGGTGGTCGAGAAATGCCCCGGCGTCGGCATGTGGCCATAGGCCTGCCGCGAGTCGATCTGGGTGAATGAACTCGTGGTGACGCCGATCTCCGGATAGAAGGCCCGGTAGCGTTTGTTGTTGTCACCGCCCGCGGCGAGCGCGGTAAATGAATCGCGCAGGAACTTGGTATTGCGATCGTAAAGCACCTGGAGGGCTGCAACCGCCTTCTTGGCGTCGTCGAAGCTCTTTCGGCCAAACGGCTCCGGCGTGACGACCGATTCAATGGCTTGGGGATAGATTCGCTTTTCCATGACCCAATATAGAGAGTTGGGCGCGCAGTTGGGAGGGGGTAAGGTGATCTCAGAACGCCTGTTGGCGTTTTCTTTCCAGCGGCCTTAAGCGCGTCGCGTTCGTCCGGCCTCATGCGACACGCTTTAGGTTCTTGCTTTTATGCATGCCGTTGTCGCAAAACCGCTGCACACTTTTGCGCGACATGCATTAGCCGCGCCGCAAGCTTACCAGCAGCACAAAGCCGATGCCGGACTTCCTCGGCGCAGGCGCCTCGATGGTCGAACCAGCATCGGCGCGCATCGTCGGCACGGCCAGGACCGGGGCCGCCAGGAGCATCAGGATGAGCGCCGTCCGCGGCAGAAGCCGAAGGGTCTTGACGATGTTGGCGGTGGGCGGGTCATGGCGTGGGTTTCAATATCTCGCTGTCGGGTTCAGTGGCGAAGCTGGTTCGGGCAACCGAGCCGGCAGGAAATGGCGACGTCCCAGGCGCGGGCCGGCCGGCCGGCTTCGGCGACAAGGACGGCGAACAACATGCCGAACAGGCTCATCAGCAGGCAGACGATGGTGAAGCGGCGGGCAAGCATTGCGCGGTGTCTCCTTCAACACGCATGACAATGCCTTGCCCAGGCTGAACCGGCTCTGATGCCGCCGTTCATCTGGGGTTCAAAATGGTTGATGATCTCTGGGCGGGCCGCCTTGAAAGCAGCGACCTATGGCGACGCCGTGGCTGCCAGGCGACAACATGAAAACGGGGCCGACTGGCCCCGCTCACCACGGCAGGAAGGGCACGATCAGAGCTTGTGCCAGGTCTGGCTTTTGCAGATCAGCCCGCCGAAAACGCAGCCGCTCATCTTGAGTGAACTGCCGGAAAGGGAAGCCTTGCCCGAATAGGTCTTGTCGGTTTCCGGGTCGGTTATGGTGCCGGCATATTTGTTGGCGCCGGCCACCTTCAGTGAACCGATGTTCTTGCCGGCAAATTTGCCGGATTTGAGCGTAATCGAAAATGCCCCGCCGCCACCCGAAATGGCGGCAGTCGATCCGGCTTGCGTTTTCCAATTGCCTTCGATCGGATCGGCCAATGCCGCGCCGGTCATCATTATTGCGGCCGCGAGGGCCAGGCTCACTTGTCGAAACATGTCTCTCCTCCCTCAGGCAAGTCCAATCGGGCTCCGTCCCGGCTGTCTGCCCCTTACGCAACGTAAGCTAGTCCAGCTTCCGGAAAAACAAAAGCGGTGCCGCGACGGAAGGGTTGCGGGTTTTTGCCCGCTCCCGAACGGCCGCGCTGGCGAAAAATGAAACGGGCCGCACACGTCTTTGTCTTCTGTGGTTAGCGGAGTCTTGATCCGCGCCTCGCAAGTTTTCTTCAAATTTTGTGCAAACCGGCGCGATTGCTGGCTTTGTATCCTTAACGAATTTTCGCGTTTACCTCTTGTTTTAGCTTTGTTTTCCTCAAATTAAGCACGCCATTTAACGACGGATTCAAGCCTCCGCGGCATTCTCGAAAGCATCGAAAGAGCGGCCGCCCCCGAAGGTAATCAAGGACACCGAGGGACAGACGGAGACAGCTCTCGGGAGCCAGAACAGGGGATTTGAAATGGCACGTTTTGAAATGCTTGAAGCAGGCTTCGGCGCCATGGGGGCAACTGCCCAGGCCGATATTCTTTTCGAGTTGGGCATGATGTATGCGACCGGCCGCGATTGCGAGACCGATGTCGTCGCCGCCCACAAATGGTTCAACATCGCCGCGATCAAGGGTTCGGCCCGCGCCGCGGAACTGCGCTCTGAATTGTCGGCCGCCATGTCGAAGGGGGAGATCGCCAAGGCGCTGCGCGAAGCCCGCGAATGGATGACGATGCACTGAATTCGCCGGCATCGACTTCACAGGGGTACTGACCTCACGACAGGGACGCTTCGGATCAAAGCCGCGCAGACGGCTGGACCCGAAAATCAAGGCCGCGCAAGACGGCTGGGCCAACAAGAACACGGCAGGCGGACGAGCCGTGCAATAAACCCTACAAAACAGGGAAGGCGAGCGGATCCCGGTGCTGATACCTCGGGAAGTTCGATGAGAAAAGCTGCGACCGGCCGGAACAAGGCTGGCGCGGCTTTGTCTTTGGGACAGCGTGTTGCAGGCCCAATCGAGCGCCGACGATGCGTCTAGACAGCTCCGGTGAAGGATGAAATTCTCCCGCCACTCTGGAAGAGGCGCGGCCGGGATGGTCGCGCGAGAGTGGAGGAGTTATGTCACCATGAAGAAATTCAGTATTTTGAGCGCAGCCATATTTGGCTTGATGATGACCGCGCCGGTCGCCTTCGCCGATGACATCGCCTTTTCAGTGGTCGGACCGATGACCGGTCAGCTTGCCACCATCGGCGATCAGTTTAAGCAAGGCGCGCAAGCCGCCGCCGACGCGATCAATGCGGCGGGCGGCGTTGACGGCCGCCAGATCAAGCTCGACATCGAGGATGACCAGTGCGATCCGAAGCAGGCGGTTTCGGTCGCCAACCGCATCATCGCCAATGGTGTCAAGTTCATCGATGGCCACGCCTGCTCGGGCTCCAGCATCCCGGCCTCCGCTGTCTACGCCGAAGCCGGTGCGCTGATGATGAGTCCAGCTTCCTCGAACCCGGTGCTGACCGACGCAGCGGCGAAAGCCGGCTGGCCGACGATCATGCGCCTCTATACGCGCGACGATGCGCAGGGCGCTTTCATCGGTCCCTGGATCGCCAAGAAATATGCAGGCAAGAACGTCATCATCCTGCACGACAAGAGCGCCTATGGGCAGGGCGTGGCCGATGCCGTGAAGGCAACGATGAACCAGAACGGTCTCAATGAAGTCCTCTACGAGGGCATCAACGCTGGCGAGAAGGACTATTCCGCGCTTGTTACCAAGCTCAAGGAGCTGAAAGCCGACGTCGTCTATTTCGGCGGCTATCACCCCGAAGCCGGCCTGATCCTGCGCCAGTCGGCGGAGCAGAACCTCAAGTTCCAGTTGATCATGCCGGACTCGATCGCTTCGCCGGAATTCTGGCAGGTTGCCGGTCCGGCCGGCGAAGGCACCATGTTCGTCTTCCCGTCCGATCCGCAGGCGAAGCCCGAAGCCAAGGAAGCCATCGCCAAAATCAAGGCCGGCGGCTTCGTGCCGGAGGGCTTCACGCTGTTTTCCTATGCGGTGATCCAGGCCTTCGCCGAAGGCATCAAACGCGCCGGCAGCGACGATCCGGCAAAAGTCGCCGAAGCGTTAAAGAACGGCCAGCCGATCAGCACGGTTGTCGGCTCCGTCACCTTCGACGAGAAGGGCGACCTCAAGAACGTCAGCTACGACATCAACCAGTGGCACGACGGCAAATACGCGCCGATCCAGCCGTGATGGCCGCGGCGCCGCAAGACGCGCTGCTGTAATCGAACATGGCCGGGGTCAACCCGGCCATGGTGTTTTTGGCGACGCCTTTGTGACGCGTTCGAGGTCACTTCGTGGATAGGGAAACAGCAGCCAGCTGAGATTCCTCGGCAAAGCGAACCAGCACGGTCCCGTCGGTGACCTGCGCGCCTTCGGCAGCGATCTCGGCGATAACCCCGTCATGGGGCGCGGCAATGGTGTGCTCCATCTTCATCGCCTCCAGGATCAGCAGCGGCTGGCCCTTGATCACGGACTCGCCTTTGGCTGCACGCACCAATTTGACCAGGCCGGGCATTGGTGCGCGCAGGCTGCCGGAAGCGGCGGCGGCTTCGTCGGCTCGCGCCAGCGGATCCGGCACGGCAAAACCGTAGCCGATTGCGCCATCGAAGACCGTGACGTGGCCCGGCCAGCGGGCGAGGCGAGGCGCCGCGCGAAGATCATGCGAATTGACACTCTCATAGGGCGCATCCAGCACCACCTCGAACCGTCCGTCCGGCCGCACCGACACGCGCGCGACGATCTCCTGCTCGCCAAATTTCAGCAGCGTGCGCCGCGCTACAGCATGGAAATGCGCATAGCCTGCCAGCGACGACCAGGGATCGTCCGAGGACGGCAAGTCGCTCGCACCGGACGCGGCAAGTGCCGCGGCGGCAATTGTCTCACCGCTCGGCGGCGGAACCGCCGTCAACGCCTGCTGATGCCTGGCGATCAGGCCGGTATCGACATCGCCCGCCGCAAAATCCGCATCAGCGGCTAGCGCGGCAAGAAAGCCAGTGTTGACCGTCGAGCCGGCGATTTCGGTCTGCGACAGCGCCGCGCCAAGTGCCGTGAGCGCCGCCCGTCTGTCCTTGCCATGGACGATCAGCTTGGCGATCATCGGGTCGTAAAACGGCGAAATCGCATCGCCGGCGCGCACACCGGTTTCGATGCGCATGGTCGCACCCTCCGGTGCCGGCTGCGGAAATTTCAAATGGTGCAAGGTGCCGGTCGCCGGCAAAAACCCTCTTGCCGCGTCCTCGGCATAGATGCGCGCCTCGAAGGCGTGGCCGGACAGCGCGATCTCGCTCTGCATCTTCGGCAGTTTTTCGCCGGAGGCTACCCGCAACTGCCACTCGACCAGGTCGATGCCGGTGACCATTTCGGTGACGGGGTGCTCGACCTGCAGGCGGGTGTTCATTTCCATGAACCAGAAACGGTCGGCCTTCAGACCTTGCGAGGCATCGACGATGAACTCGATGGTACCGGCGCCCGAATAGTGGATTGCCTTGGCGGCTTTCACCGCCGCCTCGGTCATCGCCTTGCGCAGTGCCGGCGTCATGCCCGGGGCAGGCGCCTCCTCGATCACCTTCTGGTGGCGGCGCTGCGCCGAGCAGTCACGTTCGTGAAGATGTACGGCGTTGCCGAAATTGTCACCAAACACCTGCACTTCGATGTGGCGCGGCTTGTCGACATATTTTTCCACCAAGACGCGGTCATCACCGAACGCGGCTTTCGCCTCGCGCCGCGCGCCCGACAGTGCTTCAGAAAAATCATCGGGATGCTCGACACGCCGCATGCCCTTGCCGCCGCCGCCGGCGCGCGCCTTGATCAGTACGGGGTAGCCGATCTCGCGCGCCTTGGAGGCGAGCAACACGATCTCCTGCGCTTCGCCATGGTAGCCCGGAACGACAGGCACGCCGGCCTTTTCCATCAGCCGCTTGGCCGCGTCCTTCAGTCCCATGGCACGGATCGAGGCCGCCGACGGCCCAATGAAGATCAGCCCAGCCGCCGCGACCTGGTCGACGAATTCGGGGTTTTCCGAAAGAAAGCCGTAGCCCGGATGGATGGCCTCGGCACCTGCGGCCAAGGCCGCCGCGATGATCTTGTCGCCGCGCAGATAGCTTTCGTTGGCGGGAGAGGCGCCGATATGCATCGCTTCGTCGGCCATTTCGACATGCAAGGCGTGAGCATCGGCGTCGGAATAGACGGCGACGCTGCGCACACCCATGCTGCGTGCCGTGCGGATCACCCGGCAGGCGATCTCGCCACGGTTGGCGATCAGGATCTTGGCGAACATCGGGCCTCCACAGGCAGAGCTTGCCGCTAACGGCGCGAATTCTCTCTACGCGAGCTGCGGCGATGTCCTGCTTTGTAGTCTGGCGGTCAAAGGGTAGGCAAGCGAGGCCTGCCTACTTTGAGGCCGCGATTTCGCAAGCTCCCCCGGTTGTGACCTTGTAACGGTTGCGGGTGGCCTGGCAGGATTTCATCGCCATATCCTCGGCAGCCTTTTGCGACGGCGCATTCAAGCGTGAGCCGCACAGGATGTACAACGAACGCACCCGGGAATACGGAGTGGTCGCATAAGCTGAATGGCCGCTGGCCGCCACATAGGCCTTATATGCCTTGGTGCATGGCCGATCCGCGGTTGCCGGAAAATACGGGTAGAAGCGGACGTCGCCCTTGCTTCCAGCCAGCGATTCCGCAGCGCCGACACTGGGGCTCGAGATTAGAAGCAACCCAGCTATTAGCGAGAGGACTGCTTGTTTGACGCTGATAGACTTCATTTTTTCCCATCCATTGGAAACGTCGAAGGCCGCCGAGTGTCGGCCTATTTGGAGGCAGCTATGGCGCATGCCCCTGCAGTCGTGACCTTGTACTTGCTGCGCGCGGACTGGCAGGACTTCAACGCCAGTGCTTCAGCAGCCTTCTGGGATGGTGCATTCAGATAAGCACCGCAAATAGTGAATTCGGTTGCCCAGTTGAATGGCGTCATCGCATAGGCCGAGTGACCGCCAGCCGCCACGTAGTCCTTGTAATTTTTGCCGCAGCCTCCGATTGTACCCGGTGCAAAATAGACCGGAAAACGGCTGTCGCCCTTGCTTCCCGCCAGCGATTCGGCGGCGCCAACATTCGGTCCAGAGGCCACGAGCAGTGCAAGTACCGATATGGCTGTTCGCCTGATGGATAAAGATTTCATTGCCCAACCCATTTGAAAAACCCCAACACTGTAGATATTCGCTTATTTAGAGGCGGCGATTTCGCAGCCCCCACCTGTTGTAACCCTGTAACTGTTGCGGGTGGCCTGACAGGATTTCAACGCCAACTCTTCGGCAGCTTGCTGTGACGGTGCATTCAAGCGCGAGCCGCAGATGATGTACAGCGAACGCACCCGGGAATACGGAGTGGTTGCATAGGCTGAATGGCCGCCGGCCGCTACATAGGCCTTGTAGGCCCTGGTACATTCATCCTTCGGGTTCTGCGGCAAATAGGGATAGAAACGGGTCTCGCCCTTGCTTCCCGCCAACGACTCCGCTGCACCGACGCCAGGCGTCGCTAATATAAGCAACCCCGCAAGTATATGCACAGTTGTTCTCTGAAAAACCCGCCGCCTCATCTTCGCCCAATCCCCATTGGTATTTGCGATGATCAATAGCCGTGATTCTTTCGTCTGGCCAGATCAAGAAGCAAAAAATAGTCGGGAGATGTGGTGGTCGCCTGCGCAGGATCACACCCTGCCGAGTGCGGCAACGACCCACTGATACAGTTCGGCCGTCGGCTCGTCGAAGCAGCAGAAAATGACGGCTTCCGGAACGACGTTCTGGCCGATGAAGGCACTCACGGTACCGACGGCAATTTGCGTCGCCTGGTCCTTTGGATAGCGGTAGACGCCGGTCGAGATCGCTGGAAACGCCACCGTCCGGCAGTCCTTTGCGGCGGCGATTTCGAGCGACCGGCGATAGCAGGAGGCGAGCAGTTCGGCTTCTCCTTTGCTGCCGCCTTGCCAGACCGGCCCGACCGTATGGATGATGTAGCGCGCGGGCAGCTTGTAGCCCTTGGTGATTTTTGCGTCTCCGACCTTGCAGCCATTCAGCATCCGGCATTCGGCCAGAAGCTCGGGGCCGGCCGCGCGGTGAATGGCGCCGTCCACGCCACCGCCGCCGAGAAGCGAGGTGTTGGCGGCGTTGACGATGGCATCGACCGCCAGCTTCGTTATGTCGCCGGTTTGAATGCGAATCCTCGGGCCGGTTTCGCTCATCTCACATCCTGAACACGCCGAAGCGTGTCTCCTCGATCTCGGCGTTGAGCGCGGCCGAAAGGCTGAGCGCCAGCACCTCGCGGGTCTTGGCCGGGTCGATGATGCCGTCGTCCCAGAGCCTTGCCGACGAATAGAGCGGGTGGCCTTCGTGCTCGTACTTCATCAGGATTGGCTTCTTGAATTTCGCTTCCTCCTCGGCGCTCCATTCGCCGCCCTTGCGCTCGATGCCTTCGCGCTTGACGACGGCCAGCACCGTTGCCGCCTGCTCGCCGCCCATCACCGAAATGCGGGCATTCGGCCACATCCACAGGAAGCGTGGTGAATAGGCGCGTCCGCACATGCCGTAATTGCCGGCGCCGAACGAGCCGCCGATGATCATCGTTACTTTCGGCACCTTGGCGGTGGCGACCGCCATCACCAGCTTGGCGCCGTCCTTGGCGATGCCGCCGGCCTCGTATTTTCGCCCGACCATGAAACCGGTGATGTTCTGTAGGAAAATCAGCGGCACCCTGCGCTGGCAGCACAGTTCGATGAAGTGCGCGCCCTTCAGCGCGCTTTCCGAAAACAGCACGCCATTGTTGGCGACGATGCCGACCGGCATGCCGCTGAGGTGGGCGAAACCGGTGACCAGCGTGGTGCCGTAATTCTGCTTGAACTCATCGAACTCGGAGCCGTCGACGATTCGGGCGATCACCTCGCGCACGTCGTAAGGCTGGCGCAGATCCGTCGGTACGATGCCGTAGAGTTCATGTGGATCGTGAAGCGGCGGAATCGATTTCTTCAGGGCCAGGCTTACAATTTTGTTCCGATTCAGGTTTTTGACGATCCGCCGGCATATGGCCAGCGCATGCTCGTCGTCGAGCGCATAGTGGTCGGCAACGCCGGAAAGCCTTGTGTGCACGTCGGCGCCACCGAGGTCCTCGGCGGTGACGTCCTCGCCGGTGGCCGCCTTCACCAGCGGCGGCCCGCCGAGAAAGATGGTTGCCTGGTTGCGCACCATGATTGTCTCGTCCGACATCGCAGGCACATAGGCGCCGCCGGCCGTGCACGAACCCATGACGCAGGCGATCTGCGGAATGCCGGCGGCCGACATGTTGGCCTGGTTGTAGAAGATGCGGCCGAAATGATCGCGGTCGGGAAACACCTCGTCCTGGTTGGGCAGATTGGCGCCGCCGCTGTCGACCAGATAGACGCAAGGCAGATTGTTCTGTAGCGCGATCTCCTGTGCACGCAGATGCTTCTTCACGGTCAGCGGATAATAGGTGCCGCCCTTCACCGTGGCGTCGTTGACGACGACCATCACTTCGGTGCCTTCGACCCGGCCGATGCCGGCGATGAGGCCGGCGGAAGGGATGTCCTCGCCATACATCGACCAAGCGGCGAACTGGCCAATTTCGAGGAGCGGCGAGCCCGTATCGAGCAATTGCGCGAGGCGTTGCCGCGGCAGGAGCTTGCCGCGAGAGACGTGCCGCTCACGCGCCTCTTCCGAGCCACCGCGCTCGATGGCGGCGGCTTTTTCAGCGATGTCGGCGACCAGCGCCCGCATGCGCTCGGCATTGGCGCGGAAGATATCGGAGGCGGGCGAGATCTGCGAGGTGAGGGGGGCCATGGCGCTACCGGATCAGCTCGATTTTGCAGCCGACATCGAGGTCGCCCCAATCGCGATCGGCGGTGACGGCAATAGCGTTCTCGCGAATTGCCAGTGCGAGGCAGGCCCGATCGCCCAGCGACAAGCCGCGATGCCGCGTCAATTGGCGAAGCTGCCCGGCCGCGATGCCCATCGCGTCGTCGAAAACGGCGATCGGCATGCCGAGACTGGCGAGGTCGTCCGCGGCCTGTTCCATGCTGCGTCCCTTGTCGATCAGCTTGGCGATGATTTCGGCCGCATTGATTGAACTGCATTGTGCGTCCGGCGCGAACCCCAAAGCATTGTCGGTGCCTTGCTCGTTGAGCAGGATTGCGAGCGCCGCCGAGCTGTCCATGACGTAGGGCTTCATTTCGCCCGCTTTCCCGTTGTCCCTTCGGCGTGAAGCCGGTCGAGACGCTTGTCGCTTCGACGCTGCTCTTCCCGCCGCTCCTTCAAAAATTCGTCGACCACGCTTTCACCGGGCTGTTTCAGCGCTGACAATTCGGCCTGGACCCGTCGCAGATTCTGCAGCCACGATCTTACCCGCAGCTCGCCGCTTTCGACATGAAGGATCATGTCCTCGCCAGGCTTCACGCCCATCTCCTCGCGCATCGCGGCAGGGATGACGAAGCGCCCGCCCTCGCCAAGCTTGACACGCTCGCGTTTCGCCGGAACCCGAAGCCGTGGTTGGCGAGCGCCGGCATCGAACTGTGCTTGCGGGTCTTCTTCAAGTCCGGACTTTCCCGTTTTGCCCGCCATGGTCCGTCTCGCCTGTATTGTGGCACATATTCCGAGGTATGCCACATCTTGCGGCTTCTGGCAAAATCTTAAAAAGATGCCATCAGGCGCTCTCCGCCATGATTTCCCGCCCGATCAGCCAGCGACGGATTTCGCTGGTGCCGGCGCCGATCTCGTAGAGCTTGGCGTCGCGCAGCAGCCGGCCGGTCGGGTAGTCGTTGATGTAGCCGTTGCCACCCAAAAGCTGGATGGCGTCGAGCGCCATCAGCGTCGCCTTTTCGGCGGCGAAGAGAATACAGCCGGCAGCATCCTTGCGGGCCGTCTCACCGCGATCGCAGGCGGCGGCTACGGCATAGACGTAAGCACGCGCCGCGTTCATCGTCGCATACATGTCGGCGAGCTTGCCTTGCACCAACTGGAATTCGCCGATCGGCTGGCCGAACTGCTTGCGTTCATGCACGTAAGGTATCGCCACGTCGAGGCACGCCGCCATCAGCCCGATCGGGCCGCCGGCCAGCACGGCGCGTTCGTAGTCGAGGCCCGACATCAGCACCTCGACGCCGCGCCCTTCCTCGTGCAGCACGTTGTCGAACGGCACTTCGACATTCTCGAACACCAGCTCGCCGGTGTTCGAGCCGCGCATGCCGAGCTTGTCGAGCTTTTGCGCCACGGAAAAACCGGCAAAGGCCTTTTCGACGATGAAAGCGGTAATGCCGCGCGAATTGAGTTCCGGATCGGTCTTGGCGTAGACGACCAGCGTCTCGGCATCCGGCCCGTTGGTGATCCACATTTTGGTGCCGTTGAGTACATAGCGATCGTTGCGTTTTTCGGCGCGCAGGCGAAGCGACACCACATCGGAGCCGGCACCCGATTCCGACATCGCCAGTGCGCCGACCTTTTCGCCGCTGCAGAGCGAAGGCAGATATTTTTCCTTCTGCGCCTGCGTTGCCCAGCGGTTGATCTGGTTGACGCAGAGGTTGGAATGGGCACCGTAGGAGAGGCCGACCGAGGCGGAGACGCGCGAAATCTCCTCCATCGCGACAACATGGGCGAGGTAGCCCATGCCGCTGCCACCGAAATCGGGATCGGCGGTGATGCCGAGCAGGCCAAGCCCGCCGAGCTCCGCCCACAGATGTGCCGGGAATTCGTTCGAGCGGTCGATTTCGGCGGCGATCGGTGCGATCTTTTCCTGGGCAAAGCGCCGCACCAGGTCGCGCAGTGCCTCGATGTCTTCGTCAAGCCCGAAGTTGAGCGTATGCGTGTACATGCCGTTCCTCCCGGCGCACGATCCCGAAAATCGGGATCGTGCGCGAAATCAAGTTGCTAGAACGTCCTTTGCGCGCCCGAATAGACGCGCGGCGTCGTAGCTCGTTGACGCGCCATCGTTCTTTGCTCCAACAAGGCGCAATGTCATTGCTAGATATGTAGCGGTGACTTCGGCGATCGACAGCCGTTCGCCCGGCCGGAACCAGACGATGACGCCGGTCATCATCTGGATCAACGCCATGGCGGTGAGCCCCGTGTCTTCGATACTGAACAAGCCCGCTTCGACGCCGTCGCGCAGGATAGCGCGCAGCTCCTTCTCGTAGGCCGCGCGCATGCGCAGGATCTGCGTTAGTTTTTCGTGCGACAGGCTGCGCAGCTCCATGTTCGAGACATGGGTGGAATGGCGGCGTTCGACGTGGAAGGCGATGTGGTTTTCGACATAGGCGGCGAGCCGCGCTGCCGGATCGGCGCCGACAGGGCTTGTTGCGCGCCACGTCTCGATCAAGCCTTCCATATGCTCGCGCATCAGCGTGAACAGGAGGTCCTGCTTGGTCGGGAAATAGCGGTAAAGCGCCGCTGCCTGGACGCCAACCTCGGCCGCCAGCTGGCGCATCGACATCGCCTCGTAGCCGAGACGCGCAATCAGGCTGACCGCCGCCTCGCGGACCGCAGCTTCGGTCTTCTCTCCGTCGGAACCGGTCGTACGCGCCATGACAAGCCGCCTTTTCGCGACAATAAAACAAACGTTCAATTAATTCAAGGACCGAGCTATGTCCGGGCAGGGCAATGGCTTCAGGTTTGCTCTATCTGCACCCTGGAGATTTTGTGCGATGGAAGCGAATGAGCAGGATCATGCCTTGCTAGGCAACAATCCTGAAACCCGCGGAAATGTCGCGTGCCTCGATCTCCTCGACGTCGACTTTCGAAACCGCTGCCCCTGGCGGCCCTTGCCAAAGACGTTCGATCATTGTCGAGACCGCCGCACCCGTCCCTGCAATCAAGGCTGTCACCGAGCCGTCAACTTCGTTGCGCACCCACCCGACAAGACCAAGGGCCGACGCCTCGCGCCGCGCCCAGACCCGGTAGCTGACGCCTTGCACCTTGCCGTATATGCGTACCTGCACCGTCCGATCGGTCATCGCGGTCTCCATCCTCTGAGTCGAGTCTGGCGCAGCGTCTTGCAAATTCAACCGCGCCGCGTGCATCGAAGGTCTCTCTGCCGATCGCGATCCGCCAGCCTCACGTGCGAGATGGGCGGCGTCTCCATCGAATGATTGACTAAGTCAAATAATAGGCGATCATGGTCCTTACGGAGCGATCAGCCCGAAGGAGGTCGACATGCCGGCCGATCGGAATGCCCTTGTCGCGGAGATCCGCGGCTTCAATCGCTTTTACACGCGGCTGATCGGTCTGCTCGACCAGACCTTGACGCACAGCGCCTATACGCTAGGCGAGGCGCGGCTGCTGTTCGAATTGGGCCGCCGATCCCATGCTGCCGCCAATAGCGGCGGTGAGGCAGGGTTTCTTGCGCGGGCATTCCACCTCGATCTCGGACCGGCAGCCTCCGAAATCGCTGCCGAGCTCCGGCTCGATCCGGCGTATGTCGTACGCGTCCTGAGGAGGTTCGCCGCCGCTGGCCTGACCGAGATGCGCACTGACCCAGCCGATCGGCGCAGACGCATCCTGTCGCTGACCGCTCGCGGAAGTGGGGAGCTCGCCAGGCTTCAGGTTGCGGCGGATCGCGACCTCGCGCGGCTGACGGGCGGGCTCGCCGATGAAGCGGCTGCCGAATTATCGGACGCCTTGAAGCGCGTCATGCGCCTGCTCGGGGAGAAATAGCGGGCAGCACTGGGGTCCCGGCGTTGCGCTGTTCAGTTCCCCCGCGCTGCTGCCAGTGCGCCAGGCAGTTCCTCGGCAAAGATGTCGAGCTCGTGGTCGAGGCCGACGCTGACCCGGATGCAGCGGTCGAGCACCGGCACCATCGGCTTGCGGATGAACACGTCGCGTGACAACAGCGCCTGCAGCACTTTTAGTGCGAAAGCGCCGTCGCGGCCGCAGTCGATGGTGACGAAATTGGTCGCCGAAGCCAGCGGCTTCAGCCCGTTCGCTTCGACTATTGCGGCGATACGCCGGCGGCCGGCGGCGACCCGCGCCACCACGCTTTCCAGCCAGGCCTGATCGGCAAGCGCCTCGACGCCGGCGATCTGCGCCATGCGGCTGACGCCATAGTGGTTGCGGATCTTCTCGAAGTCCCTAATCACCTGGGCCTCGGCCACCGCATAGCCGCAGCGTATGCCGGCCAGCCCATAGGCCTTGGAGAAGGTGCGCATGCGGATGACGTTCGGCCGCGCCACATCGATCGGCGGCAGCGCTGAGGCTGGCCCCAATTCGCCATAGGCCTCGTCGAGCACCAGCATTGTGGTCTCCGGCAAGGCTTCGATGAAGCGGCTGATCTCGGCGGCTTCCCACCAGCTGCCCATCGGATTGTCCGGATTGGACAGGTAGACCAGTGGCGCCTTTTCGCTGGCCACTGCCCCCAGCAGGCCGTCGAGGTTTTCCCGGTCGTTCTCGTAGGGCACCGCGACCAGCCGGCCGCCGACGCCGGCAACATGAAAGTTGAAGGTCGGATAGGCGCCGCGCGAGGTCACCACCGCGTCGCCGGGCGCCACATACATGCGCGCAACCAGGCTGAGCAGCCCGTCTATGCCTTCGCCGATGACAACATTTTCGGCGCCGACGCCGAGATGCCGGGCTACGGCTACCTTCAAATCGTGATTGTCGGGGTCGCAATACATCCACATGTCGCCGGCAATCTCGGCCATGCGGGCAACGACGCGCGGCGAAGGGCCAAAGCTGCTCTCATTGGCGCCGATGCGGGCGCGAAAGGCGCGGCCGCGGTCGCGCTCCTGCGCCTCCGGGCCGACAAACGGCACTGTAGAGGGAAGCGCATCGACGAGCGGCGTAAGGGGAGGGCGCATGGCAAAGGCTCGTTCGAAAAGGGGCCTTCTTGCTAGCCTGCTGGCTTGGCCTGCGCAAGTTCCATGGCCAGCGGCAATGGTCAGGCTGGATTCTACCGGATCATTTTGCTAGCGAGACATGATGAGCAACCGACTGCCGCCCGCCTGGTCCAAGCACATAAGATCCCGTTCGGCGCCGAACGTGCAACCGCCGAAGGCGAAACCATTGACGCGCGTGCAGGCCGACGATGCGCTGCTGAAACAGGCGTATGGCTTGCAGCAGGCCAAGCGGTTGGCCGAGGCTGAGGAACTGTGCCGTCGCGTGCTGGAGCGCACGCCCAACCATCCCTTGGCTTTGTATATCATGGGCACGCTATTCATCGGGCTCGACGATGAAATGGCCCTGCGATATTTGGCCCGCGCCGTCGGCGAGGAGCCTCAAAACCCCTTTTATCACCTTAGTCTGGGTGAAGTTTATCTAAAAGTCAGCGAATATTCGCCCGCAATCAGGCATATTCAGCAAGCTTTGAAGTTGAAGCCCGATTTGCTGGAAGCGCTTTGCGCATTGGGACGCGCTTACGTGGAATTCGACAAGGCTGACATGGCTGTGCCGGTTTACGAGAAAGCGCTCAAGATCAACCGCGATCATCCTCGCGTTCGGACAGGACTGGCCAGCGCACTCACCGGTCTCGGTCGCGTGGACGAAGCCGAAGTCTATCTGAAAGAAGCGATCGAACGTCGCATCGCCATGCCCGCTGCCTATGACGAGCTTGTGCATACGCGCAAATTCACCGAAGAGCCGGCCGAACTTAAGTCCATCCTGCGCGAACTGAGCTACCCAAAACTTGACCCCGAAAGTGCGATGAGACTTCATCACGCAGCCGGCAAGGTGCTGAACGACCTTGGGCGCTACGAAGACGCGATAGATCATTTCAAGAAAGGCAAGCAGGCCGCAGGCTATAAGTTTGATCTGAAAGCCTATCGCCGCTGGGTCGACTCTACGATCGAGCTCTTCAACCCGGACATGGTGGCTGCCAAGGCGGGTCATGGAAGCCCATCGGAAGTGCCCGTGTTTGTACTGGGAATGCCCCGGTCGGGGACCACCCTGACCGAGCAGATTTGCGCGAGCCACCCGGATGTTCACGGCGCAGGAGAACTTAAAAAGCTAAGGCGAGCCGCAAATGCTATCGGCCTCACGAAGGTTCCGTCACGAGCCTTGGGCCAATTGATCGTGCCGATCACCCCTGACGTGTCCAAAGGGTTGGCCGAGGAGCACCTGTCATACCTTCGTGAGCGTGCGCCGACCGCACTTCGCGTCGTCGACAAAATGCCCCAGAATTTCGAACTGATCGGTCTAATAGGCCTTCTCTTTCCCAACGCGCGGATTATTCACTGCCGCCGCGACGCAATCGACAATTGCCTCTCGTGCTTTTTCCAGAATTTCTCCAAGGGACACAGCTACATCGCCGACCTGCAGACGCTCGGGCTGTACTACCGTGAATACGATCGCCTGATGCGACATTGGGACAAGGTTTTTCCAGGACGCATCTTCGAAAGTCGCTACGAGACCCTGGTTGCGGATCAGGAGGCACAATCGCGCCGTCTGATCGATTATCTTGGATTGCCCTGGGACGATGCCTGCCTGCGCTTCTTCGACAAGGAGGGATCGGTCAACACGGCCAGTCGCTGGCAAGTCCGGCAGCCGATCTACAGTTCATCTGTCAAGCTCTGGAAAAACTATGAGAGCGCAATCCAGCCGCTGATCCAATCGCTCGGCGATCTCGCCGGTGCCTAAGTTCCACGGCCGGCGGCAACGGTCAGGCTGGATTCTCCCGGACCATTTTGCTAGCGAGACATGATGAGCAACCGACTGCCGCCCGCTTGGTCCAAACACATAAAGTCCCGTTCGGCGCCGAAAGTGCAGCCGTCGAAAGTGAAATCGCCCTCGCGCGCGCAAGCTGACGACATGCTGCTGCGACAGGCGCTCGAACTTCAGCAAGCCAAGCGGCTCCCGGAGGCGGAGGAATTATGCCATCGCGTTCTCGCCCGCACGCCCAACCACCCGCTTTCGCTCTACATCCTCGGCACGTTGGGGCTCGGAGTCGACGATGAGTTGGCTCTCAAATATTTTGCGCGGGCAGTAAGCCAGACGCCTCAAAATCCATATTTCCACCTTAGCCTGGGAGAGGCCGGTCTGAAGCTTGGCGACAGCTTGCTTGCGATCAGGCACTTGCAGCGCGCCTGCGAATTGAAGCCCGATCTGGTGGAAGCGCTTTGCGGACTGGCGCGTGCCTACGTCAACTTCGACAAGGCCGAGATGGCTTTGCCCCTTTACGAGAAGGCGCTAAAGATCAATGGCGACCATCCCATGGTCCGGATTGGTCTGGCTGGTGCGCTCACCAGCCTCGGCCGCATGGACGAAGCCAGAGCCTATCTCGATCAGGCAATAGAACGTCGCGTCGATCTTGGTGCGGCCTACGACAGCCTGGTCAACACGCGCAAGTTCACCGGAAAGCCTGAGGAACTCGGTTCTATCCTGCGTGAACTCTCCAATCCCAAGCTCAACCCGGATGTTGCATCTCAACTCCATCATGCCGCTGGCAAAGTGCTGAACGATCTCGAGCGCTATGATGAGGCGATGGATCACTTCCAGAAGGCAAAAAAGGCCGCTGGCGATGCTTTCGATCTGGAGTCATTCCGCCGCAGAATCGATTCCATGATCGAGATATTCAGCCCGTCACTGTTGGAAGCCAAGGCTGGCCACGGCAGTCCGTCCGAAGTGCCTGTGTTTGTGCTGGGCATGCCCAGGTCGGGGACGACGCTGACGGAGCAGATCTGCGCGAGCCATCCGGATGTCCATGGCGCCGGGGAACTCACGAAGCTGCGTCGAATGGCGGGCTTGATGGGTTTCAGAACGCAGCCGGATGAGGCCTTGCGCAGTTCGATCATGTCGATGACGCGGGATCAGTCGAGGGCGCTGGCCGAGGAATATCTGTCCTATCTGCGTCAACACGCGCCAGGCGCGCTCCGCATCGTCGACAAGATGCCTCATAATTTCGAGGTTGTCGGCTTGATCGGAATTCTCTTTCCCAACGCGCGCATCATTCATTGCCGCCGCGATGCCATTGACAATTGCGTCTCGTGCTTCGTCTTGAGGTTCAACAAGGAGCATGGCTACAACGCCGACCTTGAGACTCTCGGACTGTATTACCGGGAATATGATCGCCTGATGCGGCATTGGGACAAGATCTTTCCCGGACGTATCTTCGAAAGCCGCTACGAAACGCTGGTTGCGGATCAGGAGGCTCAATCCCGCCGTCTCATCGATCATCTTGGATTGCCCTGGGACGATGCCTGCCTGCGCTTTTTCGACAAGGGCGGTTCGGTCAACACGCTCAGTCGCTGGCAGGTGCGGCAGCCGATCTATAGCTCATCCGTCAAGCGCTGGAAAAAATATGAGAGCACAATCCAGCCGCTGATTGACGCCTTGGGCGATTTGGCCGAACTTTGAAGAAGTGGGTTGCGTTCGACAGGCCGAGGCTGACCGTGACTTGCTGCCGAGATCCGTCGACCCTGTAGGCCAGCCCTTCAGATCGGAACAACGTTTTTATTTCTTGCACGTCTGAACAAGCGGGCACAGCGAGCATCGCAATCGCCCAGCCCTGCGATCGGTCTTGGCCGCAGCCGCATTTTTGCATCGAGAGTTGATAGCTGCGTTCCCCGATGCAAAAACCCGGCGGTTGCCCGCCGGGTTTGGATTTCAGTCAGGCTCGGATTGTCAGAATGAGCGCTGGAAGCGGAGCATGCCGCCGATGCTGTCCTTGTCGTCGGCATTGGTCCAGTTGCGATCGTAGGCTTTATCAAACTGACCGTCGTGGGCCCAATCGACTTCGGCGGTGATCGTGAAGCCGGGAACGATATCGTAGGCGACGTTCGCGGCGACGCCGTAGTTCTTGTCGTCGTCAACCGACGCCTGGAGGTTGAACGAGGTCTTCTCGTTGATGGTGTAGGTGCCACCACCCCAGACTGCCCAGTTGCCGCCCCACTGCTTGTAGAAGTTGCGGTCGATGTTGTCGTCCGAACCGTAACCGGCCATGAGGAACAGTGTCAGGTTCTGTATCGGCGTAACGTCGACGCGAACCTTGCCGGCCCACTCTTCCCAGGTGCTGTCATAGGCGGCGACACCGGTGATCGAGCCCCAGCCCTGCGTGTATTTGATACCGCCGACGACATACGGGACATAGCTGTCGATGGAATCATTGCCGCTGTTGCTGTCTTGGAAAATGCCAGGATCCGCAGCGGCACTGCCCGAACCGGTTTCCAACGAAGCCACGGCCGAGAAGCCGTTTCCGGCATCGAAGTAATACTGGACGACGTTGGTGTCGAAGCCGCCGTAGGGGACCAGCGTATCCTGGATGACGTTGCCGGCGTAGCCGATGAAGGTATCGAAGGCCGATTCGTCCTTACCGACGCGGAGACCACCAAGCTGGACCCAGGCAAAGTTCAGCGAAACGCTCGTACCGCCATTGAAGTTGTCATCAAGGTAATCGTTGTGGTTACCCCAGTTGAAGCGGGTCTCGGTGTAGGTCTTCAAGGTGCCGAGCTCGGTTTCCTGGCCGGTCCAGGTCTTCAGCGTGAAGCGGGCGTGCTTGTAGTAGGTATCCTGCGAGTCGCCGTCCTGCTGATCGGTGGTCTTTGCACCGTCGAATGAGCCGACGTCACCGATGCCGATGTCATAGCGGACGTAGCCGCCGATGCGCAGGCAGGTTTCGGTGCCGGGGATGTAGAAGTAGCCAGCGCCGTAGACGTCGCAAATCTTGACGTATTCAGCGGGTTCCGGCTCGGCGACGACGACGGCGTCGGCGGCGCGCGCACCGGAAACTGCGATCAGTGCCGCAGCGGAGCCGAGAAGAAGGCTCTTGATGTTCATTTTCTGACCTCCAGTCAAAAGTTAAAAAACGGGTCTGGGTATTCTTTGCTGAAGGACAGCGTTCCCTGCCCCATCCCCACTACCGAAAAAGATGCGCACCGCGCCGCTCCTTCAAACCCGACATTACCCATGACACGGCGGCGTTCAACCACGATCGTACCGGCAAAAGGTTTGTGTTGGCGCTATACCCCGGCGTTGTTGCACAAATGACACGATTTGGCCTCACTCCGAAAGCTCCTGTTAACCAACACCCCTTCGCAAGCCGTTGCAAACGGCGGATTCCGGCGATGGTCGGCCCGAAATGTGACCATGGCCCGAGTCGCGAACCAGGGAATTGCCGCAGAATCGCCACATCGCTGGGCGGCGCTTTGGCGAAGGGTCGATTTTTCAAGGATAATAGCGCCAGCTTGTTGATTGTGCCGGCGCTTTTCTTTATCCACCGGCGCAACGGAGAGGTGGCCGAGTGGTCGAAGGCGCTCCCCTGCTAAGGGAGTAGAGGTCAAAAGCTTCTCGTGGGTTCGAATCCCATCCTCTCCGCCACCCTTCGCCCTGCGGGCTTCGGGTGGCAGGCCATCCTGCTTCGCGCTGCGCGCTTCGCAGGACAAGTCCAGCGAAACCCTCTCCGCGCGAAGCGGGATGCCCTCCGAAGCCGTGGCGAAGGAGGACTGCAACCTCTTGGAACGGTTGCAAAATCAGGTTGGCATATCCTTCCTTGCAAAGGAGGATGTACTCCGATGCCTTGGCGAGGGAGGCCGGTTCGTGTGGTATGTGTACCTGCTGGAAAGCAAGAGCGCGGAAGGCGAACGCTATATCGGTGTGACCTCGGACCTGAAGCGACGGGTCGCCGAGCACAACGCCGGAAAATCCAGCCATACGTCCAAATTCCTGCCGTGGCGGGTCGTGACCTGTATCGCCTTCTCGAACCAAGCCAAGGCGACTTCATTCGAGCGTTATCTCAAATCCGGTTCCGGGCATGCGTTTGCCAGCAAACGCCTCTGGTGAACGTCTGCGGCTGTTCACGTGATCTCACAAAAATCAACGATTTTCCGAAATAACGACGCAATCCCAGATACTTACTACCGAAACACACGGCGCCAATTCCGCACTTTGGTTCGATTCTGACTGGAGGTCAGAAAATGAACATCAAGAGCCTTCTTCTCGGCTCCGCTGCGGCACTGGTCGCAGTTTCCGGTGCGCGCGCCGCCGACGCCGTCGTCGTCGCCGAGCCGGAACCCGCTGAATACGTCAAGATCTGCGACGTCTACGGCGCTGGCTACTTCTACATCCCCGGCACCGAAATCTGCCTGCGCATCGGCGGCTACGTCCGTTATGACATCTCCGCCGGCCAGGCTGGCTCGTTCGACGGCGCCAGGTACCAGGACCTGTCGGATGCCCTCGATGGCGAAGACAACGTCAACGACGGCTACTACAAACAGGCTCGCTTCACGCTGAGGACCTACACCGGCCAGGAAACCGAGATGGGCACCTTGAAGACCTACACCGAGACCCGCTTCAACTGGGGAACGGGTCACTATGACGACACCCTCTTTTCCAACTTTGGCAGCAGAGGCGTTTCGCTGAACTTCGCCTGGATCCAGCTCGGTGGTTTGCGCGTCGGTAAGGACGAAACGGCCTTCAATACGTTCACTGGCTACGCCGGCGACGTCATCCAGGATACGATCGTTCCCTACGGCGGCTTCGACACCAATGTCGTCCAGTACTACTTCGATGCCGGCAACGGCTTCTCGGCGGTGGCTTCGTTGGAAACCGGTGAAGGCTTTGTCGTTGACGGCGGCGCCCTCAATCTCGGTCACGACTCGATCGACAGCTATGTTCCGTATGTAGTTGGCGGCGTGAAGTACACGCAGGGCTGGGGATCCATCAGCGGTGTTGTCGCCTATGACAGCAGCCTCGAAGAATGGGCCGGCAAGGTTCGCCTCGACGTGACGCCGATGCAGAACCTGTCGCTGTTCTTGATGGCCGGCTACGGCTCTGACGACAACCTCCCGCGCAACTACTACAAGCAGTGGGGCGGTAACTGGGCAGTCTGGGGTGGTGGTGCCTACACCATCAACGAGAAGACCACGTTCAACCTCCAGGCGTCGTATGACGAAGCCAAGGAAGCTGGCGTCGCGGCCAATATCAAATACGAAATCGTTCCCGGCCTGGTGATCACGGCCGAAGTGGACTGGGCTCATAACAGCCATCACATCGATAGCGACTCGCTGCCCGGCTATGAATACAACTGGACCGGCATCCCGGGCGACAAGAAAAACGCCGTTGGCGGTATCCTCCGCTTCCAGCGCTCGTTCTAAGGGCTGGACTTAAAGCAAGTGAAATCCAGCCCGGGCGCTTAAACGTCCGGGCTGTTTTTGTTTTCGCGACTGGTAGGCAAACAGAAGGAAAGGGGGTTCGGTAGCTGAACAGGGTTGTGGAACGATGTCGTTGGGATCCGCCAACTGGTGGATGAAATCGGCCGCAACGCTTAAAACTCTTGAAAGGGCACCGCCAAGCAGGTAGGTCTAGGCCTATCCACTCGGGGGTGTGGCGAATAATGACGAATGATGCGATTCAAGAGGGAGGAACCTCTGATCATTTTTCGATGTTTTCTTCTCAAACTGCAAAGATAAAATACAGTTATAACAAGATACGAGAAGTAAAGTCGCACAGGATCGGAGAACTGTTTTCAGTATACCGGGACATACTTTGGGATGATGGGCGGCATAAATACAATGTCAGCTCCTTCATCGGCGAAATAGACGAGATCCTCCTTGGGGAGCGTTTCAGCGCCTTTGACCAAAGCACCCTCGACAACCTTATCGGCACCTTGCGCCAGCGCGGCAACAGCAACGCAACCATCAACCGGAAGATGGCTGCCCTCAGCAAACTGCTGCGCAAGGCTCATAAGATGGGGGATATCCACAGCCTGCCCGAGTTCCGCCGCCAGAAGGAGCGGGCGGGACGGATTCGTTTCCTCGAAAGAGACGAGGAGGCCCGGCTGTTCGCCGCCATCAAAAGCCGCAGCGAGGACGCTTATCGGCTTTCCGTCTTTCTCGTCGACACCGGCTGCCGTCTCGGCGAAGCGCTGGGCTTGATCTGGAACGATATCCAGGAGCACCGCGTCAGTTTCTGGATCACCAAATCCGGCCGCAGCCGCACCATCCCGATGACCGAGCGGGTAAAAGAAGTGATCAAGCTGCCGGCCACCGAGGGCCGCCGGCCCAAAGGCCCGTTCACCAAGCTCAGCCAGGCGCAGTTTCGCGCTATCTGGAACGATGCCAAGGCCGAAGTCGGGCTTGGCGCCGACGATCAGGTCGTGCCGCACATATTGCGCCATACTTGTGCCTCGCGTCTTGTCCAGGGCGGTATCGACATCAGGCGCGTGCAGATGTGGCTCGGCCATCAGACGCTGTCGATGACCATGCGTTACGCCCATCTGGCCACCAACGACCTCGACGGCTGCGTCACCGTGCTGGAGACGCCGCGGTGCAGTGGCGCGGACAGCGGCGGGGCAAGCGCTTTGTCTTCTCCACCTCCGCCAAGGCGGCAACCAAAAAGCGAGCCGGCCGCAAGCAAGGCCCCAAAGCCCGCGAAGAGAAGCGCCAAATCCTGACGGTTTGGGTGGATCTGGCATTGGGTTTCAGGGCAGTTGCTTCAGGTTAGCGCTGCCGCTCATTGCCCTGCCGGGCATTTCTCCCCGTATAGTGACGGGGAGAAAGGTACCCTCGCGAAAGATTTCGCTAGTCGCCAGCGTTCCGGCTAGCCCCTTCTCCCCGTCGCCATACGGGGAAAAGGTGCCGGCAGGCGGATGAGGGGCAGCGCCAACATCGATAAAATTATTTCACCGCTAATTCCAACGGAACTGTCAACGGCCGTCGGAATGCTTTGATCGACGCAAACCCTGCGCGTGAATTACTTCACTCGGTCGAGCTTTACTTCCCGCCACCCCGTCGCTCCGCCCGATCGAAAAAGCCAGCGACCTTGCCCGGCAGGCCGCCGGTTTCGAGAAACGGTGCATGCCCCTGGTCGTCGGCGGTGATCGTCTCGATATCGGTATGGCGCGTCCGCATCTGCTCGAGCGTTTCGGCGGACAGCAGCTTCGAGTTGGCGCCGCGTATGACGAGCAACGGGATCGCCGCCAGCGCGTCGAACTGCGGCCACAGGTCGGGCAGCGGCGAGGAGAGGTCCAGGCCGGCCAGCGTGTCGACCAATCTCGAATCGAAATCGGGCAACAACCCTTCCTCGGTCTTGCGGTAAAGGGCTGACGCCATCCGCTCCCAATCCGCATCGGTCAGCGCCGAAAAATCCGCGCCATGGGTGCTGCGCAAGTCGCGGACCACCTCCGCGTACGTCTTCGGCCTTGGCGCGAGGTCGACATAGGAGCGGATATGGGCGAGACCTTGCGCCTCGATCACCGGGCCGATGTCGTTGAGGACGATGGCCTTCAGCACGGCCGGCCGCATCGCCCCGAGCACATGGATGATCAGTCCACCGCGCGAGGTGCCGATGAAGCCAGCCTGCTCGATGCCAAGTGCTGCCAGCCCGGCGAGAATATCGCCCGCTTCGATGCCGATATTGTAATGGCCGATATCGGCATCGTAGGCGGATTGCCCACGCCCGCGATAGTCGAAAGCAACAACCTTACGCCTGGCCTGCGTCGACAGATAAAGCGCCAAATCGTGAAAATCACGGCAATTGCGGGTCAGGCCGGGAAGGCAAACGACTGGCCAGCGGCCGGAATTCGCTTCGCCGTAGATGCGGGCGTGCAGGCACAGCCCGTCCGGCGCGGCGTAGAAGAAATCGGAAAAACCCTGCTCGGTTGGCATGTGGACCGCTTCCTCGCACTCGCCGGATCGTTCCCGACTGCTACAGGCGATGGCAGAGACGGTCAAATCGAAGCGTCGACGCTGAGAATCTTCGAGACATCGGCAGGACAGAGGGCGGCGCGAAGGATCGCAGCCTGACTTGGCTTGAAGCCCGGTCGTCACCCCCGGCCGTTCACCAGATCCCCGACGATATCGTACTTGCCGGAGATACGCATCTTGTAGACCTCGTAATTCTCCATCACGCGCTGAACGTAACTTCTTGTTTCCGTATAGGGAATCCGCTCGATCCAGTCGACAACGGCGTCGACGTCCTTGCCGCGCGGGTCGCCGTATTTCGCGACCCACTGGGCAGCGCGGGCGGGGCCGGCATTGTAGCCGGCGAAGGTCAGCACGTAGGAGCCGTCGAAACGGCCGAGCTGCTCGCCGAGAAAGGCGGCGCCCAGAGTTGCATTGTAGCCGGCATCGGTGGTCAGCCGGGCTTGAGAAAACGTCATGCCGGCCTTCTTCGCCAATTGCTTGGCGGTGCCTGGCATCAGCTGCAGCAGTCCGCGCGCGCCGGCGCTGGAGACGGCGCCGATGTTGAACTCGCTTTCCTGGCGAGCAATCGCATAGGCTAGCGCCTTGCCCGAACCGGAAATGTTGGCGGTGTCGGGAATGACGCCGAGCGGATGCGACAGCGCGCCGACATCGATGCCGCGGGCGCCGGCGATCTTGCCGACCTTCAGCGCCATGAAATGGTTGCCCTGTCTTTCCGCCAGCGCCGCAAGCAGCGCCAGTTCGCCGGGGTTGTTCAGCTGCCCGGCGAGGTCGCGGTAGAGTGTCTCGGCATAGCGGTCATAGCCGGCCTGCTGCAGCCGCTTGATGGCGCTGACCGCCTCGCGGGTGGCAAAACTCTGGCGATCGGCGGCACTTGGTTGGGGGTAGACGATGTTGAGGGTCTGCCGGCCGACACGCTCGCCGGCAAGCTGGCCGTAAAAGGTCGTGCCGTAGCTGGCGGCACGGCTGAAATAATCCTTGGCATTGCCGGGGCCGCCGAGTTCGGCGGCGCGGCCGAGCCAATAATAGGCGCGCGACAGCGACATCGGTCCTTGGGCGAGCTCCGCGATTCGCGCAAAATGCTTGGCGGCGGTGCTCGGGTCGTTGAGGCCGCGCAGCGCGTACCAGCCTGCATGGAATTCCGCCTCGGCAGCATTGGCGGCACTTTCGGCGGCATGCGCGGCGACTATTCTGTAGGCGGTCTTCATGTCGCCCTGGTCGACCAGCTCGCGCGACAGCACCCGGCGTTCGACCCACCAGGCATCCGGATCGACCAGCGCGTCGCGATCGCCCGGCGCCTTCAGCACCAGCGCGGCCGCGTCGGAAAATTTCTGTTGCTTGCGCAGATATTCGGCTTCGGCAAAGAGATAGCCCGCCGCCCGCTGCGCTGCCGGCACCGCCTTCAGCAGCTTGGCCGCGTTCTTGTCGCCTTTGGTGACTGCCGCCCAGGCATCGGCCAATTGCTGGGCGCCAGCGATCCCGGCGACGCGCAGCGCCGAAGCGACCCGGTCGGCATAAAACATGCGCTCCATGCGGAAGCGATGGTCGGCGGCCGGGATCAGCGCGCCGAACTCGCGGATGACCGCCGCCTCGTCCCTGGCTTCGAGCTTTTCGGTGCGCCAGAATGGCGACAGCACCGAGCGCGCCGCCTTGGTATCGCCCTGCGCTACATAGGAGCGGGCTAGGATCACCACGCCCTCGAAGGTCAGCGGCTGGCTGCCATCGAACGCCCGCACCACCACCTGTGGCGCGGGGTTCTCGCGGTAGAGCGCGCGTTCGCTGTTCTTGCGCAAGGCGATCGTGCCCGGCCAGTTCGGCAGCATCTTCGCGGCGTCGGCGATGTCGCCGCTCGGCACCTGGTCGCCGCCATAGAGCGCAATCGCCCAGGCAAGGATGTGCCGGTCGAGCGACTTGGCCGGCAGCGCCTCGCGCACCTGGCGCGCGCGCTGAATGTCGCTTGCCGCCAGCGCATCGAGACCGCTCTTCAGCGCCGCGACGCTGGCGGACGGCGACTGCTGCAGCGCATCGTTCTGCGGCTCGGTCATCGGAATCGCCGACGTGACCTGCACATCGACGCTGCTGCCGATCGCGGCGCCGGGAATCAGCACAACGATCGCGCCGAGAAGCGCAAAGAGATGAGGCCGCCTGGTCGGCATGGATTTGATCATCCCCGTTCTTCGACGCTACAACAGACACAGATGAACTGAAGCCTATTCGTCTGTGATGAAGGGCCCGTAAAGAAAACCTTGTCGAGGTCGTTCGAATTGCAATTGCCGGCGCAATGCTTGCCGCGCAACAATGTCGAGACTATGGTGCGCCGCTTCGCTTTCGGCTAGAAGGCGCGCACGACAAACACCTACAGCGCCGCGCGTCTTCTCAGGACGCGCAAAGGACGCTGTAGCAATTTAAATTTGGCGCATGATCCTTTCCGAAAATCGACTGCGATTTTCGGGGTCATGCGCTAGTCCCAAGGAGTTGGACGACATGCTGAGAGGCTCGCTGACCGCGCTCGTTACACCGTTCGAAAAGAGCGGCCGTTTCGACGAGAAAGCCTTTCGCGCGTTTATCGCCTGGCAGATCGCCGAAGGCACGACGGGCGTGGTCCCGGTCGGCACCACCGGCGAGTCGCCGACGCTGTCGCATGACGAGCACCGCCAGGTCGTCAAGGTCTGCATCGAGGTCGCCAAGGGCCGGGTTCCGGTCGTCGCCGGCGCCGGCTCCAACAACACCGAAGAGGCGGTCGGCCTGGTCCAGTATGCCGAGAAGGCGGGCGCCGACGCGGCCCTTGTCGTCACGCCCTATTACAACAAGCCGACGCAGCGCGGCCTCTATGCGCATTTCGCCGCCGTCGCCAAGGCGACCAGCCTGCCGATCATCATCTACAACATTCCGCCGCGCTCGGTGATCGACATGAGCCCGGAGACGATGGGGCAATTGGTGCACGACTTCAAGAACATCGTCGGCGTCAAGGATGCCACGGGCAAGGTCGAGCGGGTTTCGGAGCAGCGCGCCACCTGCGGCAAGGATTTCATCCAGCTCTCCGGCGAAGACGCCTCGGCGCTGGGCTTCAACGCGCATGGCGGCGTCGGCTGTATTTCGGTGACGGCAAATGTCGCGCCCAGGCTTTGCGCTGAATTCCAGGAGGCAACGCTTTCCGGTGACAGCGCCAAGGCGCTCGACCTGCAGGACCGTCTGTTGCCGCTGCACAAGGCGATTTTCATGGAGCCCGGCGTTTCCGGCGCGAAATATGCGCTGTCGAAACTGGGTAAGGTCGAGAATGTGCTGCGCTCGCCGCTGATGACGGTCGAGCCGTCGACCGCCGAGAAGATCGACGCGGCGATGAAGCACGCCGGCTTGATAAACTAGGGATGAGGCGCCACCTCTCCGCATCATGAATCAAGTCAGAAAAGCCGATCCCAACAACAAGACCGTTGCGGAAAACCGCAAGGCGCGGTTTTCCTATGAGGTGCTCGACACGATCGAGGCCGGCCTGGTGCTGACCGGCACCGAAGTGAAATCGCTGCGCCAGGGCCAGGCCAACATCCAGGACAGCTACGCCTCGGTCGAGGGCGGCGAGATCTGGCTGATCAACTCCTATTTGCCGGAATACCTGCAGGCCAACCGCTTCAACCACGAGCCACGCCGCCGCCGCAAACTGCTGCTCAACAAGCGCGAGATGGCCAAGCTGGCGCAAAGCGTCGACCGCGAAGGCATGACGCTGGTGCCGCTGAAGATCTACTTCAACGACCAGGGTCGTGCCAAGCTGCTGCTCGCCGTTGGCCGCGGCAAGAAGCTGCACGACAAGCGCGAGACCGAAAAGCAGCGCGACTGGTCGCGCGAGAAGGGCCGGCTGCTGAAGGAGCGAGGGTGAGGAGCAGTCCGCGAAGCGGACGAAAAGCCAATGATTTGGCTTTTCGAGCGGCGAACGTCCGGAGCCATAGCGGCGGGCAGGGCGGACCAATAGCGATAGGTCTCTGTTGAAAAACCGGATCGTCTTGTGGGGCGCGGCCGGTCTGCTCCTGGCGGGCCTCGTCCTGGCCGGCGGCTATACCTACTTCCAGACGTTTTCTCCGGACCGCGGCAAATATCCGGTCAGGGGCATCGATGTTTCCCATCATCAGCGGCAGATCGACTGGCGGCGTGTTGCCGCCGACGATGTCGCTTTCGCCGTGATCAAGGCGACGGAGGGCGGCGACCATGTCGACGATGCCTTCGCCGCCAATTTGCGCGCGGCCCGCGCTGCCGGCCTTGCCGTCGGTGCCTATCATTTCTTCACCTTCTGCAGGCCGGGTGCGGATCAGGCACGCAACTTCATCTCGGTGGTGCCGCACGATCAGCCTTTGCTGCCGCCGGTGGTAGACATCGAGTTCGGCGGCAATTGCCCGCAGCGGCCAACCCCCGAACAGCTGAGCGCCGAACTCTCCGCCTTCCTCGGCCCGGTCGAGGCGGCGTTCGGCAAGACGGCGATCCTTTATGTGACCGACGAGGCGGCGCAAGCCTATGCCGGGCAGCTAGCCGGCCGGCCGCGCTGGCTGCGTTCGCTGGCGCTGCGGCCGGGCCATGACGACTGGATCTACTGGCAGTACCACAACCGGGGCCGCGTCGACGGCATCAGCGGCGACGTCGACCTGAATGTTCTCCAAGGCGGCCCGGCGACGCTGGCCGCATTGTTTGCCGCAGCGCCTGAAGAGATGTCGTCGGATTGACGCTATTCCTGTCCAACGAGAGCACCCTCAGTGGCGCGAAAGACGGAACGACGAAGCCTTCGCAAACGTGGCTATTCATATCGCAGGCGGGGCCGTGCTAAGGACATTTGATGCCGGAGCGCCCTTCATCAGCGAAAGAGAGCAATGTCCCGCCTGCTGCAACGGACGGCGGCGATCCCCGCCTGGCATTTGTCTATGCGGAGGCGGTGCGTGGCCTCCAACATCAGCAGGGCGTGGTTGAAAGTCTCAATACGCGCGCCGGCAATCTGATCTTCGCGACCGCGTTCGCGAGTTCTCTCCTTGGAGGCAGGGCGCTCCTGGATGGCGTGGGGCCTTGGGACTGGCTGGCGCTGACATTGCTTTTTCTTATCGGGCTGCTGGTCGCGATTATGGTGTGGCCGTATTATAACTATACGTTCCGTTTCGATCCAGGGACGCTGATCCAGGACTTCGTCGATCAGCACCCTCCCGCAACCATGGACGGGATGCACCGAGCACTTGCGCTGCGCATCAAATCCGACATGGCCAGCAATTGGCGGATCATCCAACGCCTGCGCGTCGCGCTGCAGCTCGCACTGTTTCTGTGGTTGCTGGATCTCCTGGCCTGGTTGTTCGCGATTGCCCGAATCTAGGGGCTTGTGCGCCGGCGCGCCTCGTCCGACTCTATGTCTTCAGAAAAGCTTCTATCTGACTGAAGATATTAACGAACATCGCTTCCGTCAGCACGCCGGTATTGGTGTTGTAGCGCGAGCAATGATAGCTGGAAAACAGCGTGATACCATTGGCCTGTTGCTGCCCACCATGCCGGAACGGATAGGCGGCGACGCGTTGGCCGAGCGCCCGCACGGTCGACTGGTGCGCGATCGAGCCCAGCGCCAGCACAGCGCGCAGGTTTGGAAATCGCGCGATCGTCGGCACCAGGAACGTCCGGCAGGTCGCTATCTCGGCGCCAACCGGCTTGTTCTCCGGCGGCACGCAGCGCACCGCATTGGTAATCGCCGTACCGACAAGCTCCAGCCCGTCATCTGGTCGCGCTTTGAATTCGCCGCGCGCAAAGCCGTGCGCGATCAGCGTGTTGTAGAGCAGGTCGCCGGCAAAATCGCCGGTGAAGGGGCGCCCGGTCCGGTTCGCCCCGCGCAGGCCAGGCGCCAGCCCGACGATCAGCAAGCGCACCGCATCCTCGCCTTCCGGCGGCAAATAAGTCGGCACCGGCGCGTTGAACCAGGACGGCTCGCGCCGCCGCCACTCGGCGATGAAGTCGTGCAGCCGTGGGCAGAGCGGGCAGTCGCGATCGGGTTCGGGCGAGACGACCAGGGGCGCGGTCAAGGCAACGACCGTCAATAGTCTTCCTCGTCGACTTCGGCCGGCTCGGGCCGGCGTACCGGCCGCTCCGACGGATCGCGGCCGACTTCATTCTTGAGCGTCATCAAGTCGATGAAATGGTCGGCCTGGCGGCGCAGATCGTCGGAGATCATCGGCGGCTGCGAAGCCATGGTCGAGACGATCGACACCTTGCGCCCGCGCCGCTGCAGCGCCTCGACCAGCGTACGGAAATCGCCGTCGCCTGAGAAGATGACATAATGGTCGACGACGTCGGCAAGCTCCAGCGCATCGACGGTCAGCTCGATATCCATATTGCCCTTGATCTTGCGCCGGCCGGTCGAGTCGGTGAATTCCTTGGCCGGCTTGGTCACCACCTTGAAGCCGTTATAATCGAGCCAGTCGATCAGCGGCCGTATCGAGGAGTATTCCTGATCCTCGACCAGCGCGGTGTAGTAATAGGCGCGCAGCAGATAGCCGCGTTTCTGGAAGCTCGACAAAAGTTTGCGGTAGTCGATGTCAAAGCCCAGCGCGCGCGAGGTGGCGTAGAGATTTGCGCCGTCGATAAAGAGAGCGATTTTTTCACGAGGATCGAACATGGAAAAATGTCCTTTTTCGAAATAAGCGGTCGTCTAAATGCGTGGCGACTATCGGCCGGTCTGATAATAGACCTGTTGGCCTTCATCGTTCGAGATAACGCCAGTTTTACGGCAATCCAAGGCACCATGCGGCACCGCAAGCAATTGTGATCGGCGCTGCGTCGTCGCAGGCGGCCCGCGTCAGAGCTGGGCACCGCCATAAAAGCTTGTATTTTGGCGGCGTTCGGGTTATGGACCGCGCCTGTTTTCCATCAAATCCAGGCATGAAAGGGGCAACTCATGGCCCGCGTAACCGTTGAAGATTGCATCGACAAGGTCGACAACCGCTTCGAGCTGGTGCTCCTGGCCGGCCACCGCGCCCGTCAAATCAGCCAGGGCGCGCAGATCACCGTACCGCGCGACAACGACAAGAATCCGGTCGTTGCGCTCCGCGAAATCGCCGACGAGACGCTGTCGCCGGACGACCTCAAGGAAGATCTCATCCATTCGCTGCAGAAGCATGTCGAGGTCGACGAGCCGGAAGCCGACGGCGAGGCGATTGCCGACCAGACCGGCAGTGCCGTTGCGGCCACCGATGCCGACGACGCCGAGGACAACGTCACCTTCGATCGCATGACCGAAGAAGACCTGTTGGCCGGCATCGAAGGTCTGGTACCGCCAGAAAAAAGCGACGATTATTGATCTTAGCAATAACTGCCGACACTTTCGCGTCGGCAGTTTCGTGGCTATCTATGACATGCGCCGTACGCCAGTGCGGCGCATGATTTATTTCAGCATGCGAGATCCCGCCCATGATGCGTCAGTATGAGCTTGTCGAGCGCGTCCAGCGCTACAAGCCTGACGTCAACGAGGCGCTGCTCAACAAGGCCTATGTCTACGCCATGCAGAAGCATGGCCACCAGAAACGCGCCTCCGGCGACCCCTATTTTTCGCATCCGCTCGAAGTCGCCGCCATCCTCACCGAAATGCACATGGACGAGGCGACGATCGCCGTTGCGCTGCTGCACGACACGATCGAGGACACCACGGCGACCAGAGCCGAGATCGACGAATTGTTCGGCCCCGAAATGGGCAAGCTGGTCGAAGGCCTGACCAAGCTGAAGAAGCTCGATCTCGTCTCCAAGAAGGCCGAGCAGGCGGAGAACCTGCGCAAGCTGTTGCTCGCGATCTCGGAAGACGTGCGCGTGCTTCTGGTCAAGCTCGCCGACCGCCTGCACAATATGCGCACCCTCGACCATGTGCCGGAAGCCAAGCGCCTGCGCATTGCCGAAGAGACGATGGACATCTACGCGCCGCTGGCCGGCCGCATGGGCATGCAAGGCATGCGCGAGGAGCTGGAGGAGATCGCCTTCCGCTTCATCAATCCCGAAGCCTATCGCGCCGTCACCGCACGGCTCGCCGAAATCTTCGAGCGCAACAAGGGCGTGCTGTCCGAGATCGAGAAGGCGCTGTCCACGCTGTTCGACAAATATTCGATCAAGGCCGAGGTCAAAAGCCGGCAGAAGAAGCCGTGGTCGGTATTCCGCAAGATGGAAGCCAAGGCGCTGTCGTTCGAGCAGCTGTCCGACATTTTCGGCTTCCGCGTCGTTGTCGAGACGGTCGAGGACTGTTACCGCGCGCTCGGCGCCATCCACACCACCTGGTCGATGGTGCCCGGCCGCTTCAAGGACTACATCTCGACGCCGAAGCAGAACGACTACCGCTCGATCCACACCACCATCGTCGGCCCATCGCGCCAGCGCGTCGAATTGCAGATCCGCACCTACCAGATGAACAAGATCGCCGAATACGGCGTCGCCGCTCATTCGATCTATAAGGATACCGGCGGCAAGATGAATGGTGCCGCCCATGCGATCTCGAAGGAAACCAATGCCTATGCGTGGCTGCGGCGGACCATCGAGCAGCTTGCCGAAGGCGACAATCCCGAGGACTTCCTCGAAAACACCAAGCTGGAGCTGTTCCAGGACCAGGTATTCTGCTTTACGCCGAAGGGCATGCTGATCGCGCTGCCGCGCGGCGCCACGCCGATCGACTTTGCCTATGCCGTCCACACCGATGTCGGCGACACTTGCGTCGGCGCCAAGGTCAATGGCCGCATCATGCCGCTGATGACGGAGCTGAAGAACGGCGACGAGGTCGAGATCATCCGCTCGAAGGCGCAGGTGCCGCCGGCGGCGTGGGAATCGGTGGTCGTTACCGGCAAGGCGCGCTCGGCCATCCGCCGCGCCACCAAGAACGCTATCCGCAAGCAATATTCGGGTCTCGGTATCCGAATTCTAGAGCGCGCCTTCGAACGGTCCGGCAAGACCTTTACCAAGGAAAACCTGAAGCCGGTGCTGCACCGGCTGGCGCGCAAGGATATCGAGGATGTGCTGGCCTCGGTCGGCCGTGGCGAACTTGCCTCCACCGATGTCATGAAGGCGGTATTTCCCGACTACAAGGACGAGCGCGTCACGCTGGTCGCGCCCAAGCAGCGCGAGGAGGGTTGGTCGAAGATCCGCAACGCCGCCGGCATGCTGTTCCAGATTCCGGGCCGCGCCGCGCGCAAGGACAAGAACCAGCCGCGCGACGACGCGGTGCCGATCCGCGGTGTGCGCGGCGATCTGCCGGTGCGCTTCGCACCGGAGGGGGCAGTGCCTGGCGACCGCATCGTCGGCATTGTGCAGCCCGGAACCGGTATCACCATCTATCCGATCCAGTCGCCGGCGCTGCAGGCCTTTGACGACCAGCCCGAGCGCTGGATCGACGTACGCTGGGATATTGACGAGCGCACCAAGGAGCGATTCCCGGCGCGCGTCTCGGTCACCGCCATCAACGCACCGGGTTCGCTGGCCGACATTGCGCAGGTCGTCGCATCCAACGATGCCAACATTCATACTCTGTCAATGGTGCGCACCGCGCCCGATTTCACCGAAATGCTGATCGATCTCGAAGTGTGGGACCTGAAGCACTTGAACCGGCTGCTGTCGCAGCTAAAGGACAATTCGAGCGTCAGCGATGCGCGGCGCGTGAATGGGTGAATAGTGAATAGTGAATAGTGAAAGAGGGTGCTCTCACTACCATTCACCATTCACCATTCATCATTCATCATTCACCATGGGCATGGAGCGAACAATGAACACCGATGAAGTGCTGGGCATTTTCCGCGAGGCCGGCGCCGTTCTCGAAGGGCATTTCATCCTGACGTCCGGCCTGCGCAGCCCGGTCTTCCTGCAGAAGGCGCGCGTTTTCATGCATGCCGACAAGACCGAGCGCTTGTGCAAGGCGCTGGCCGAAAAGATCCGCGCTGGCGTGCCCGGCAGGATCGACTACGTCGTCGGCCCCGCGATCGGCGGGCTGATCCCGGCCTATGAGACCTCGCGGCATCTTGGTGTGCCGGCGATCTGGGTCGAGCGGGAAGGGGGCGAATTCAGGCTGCGTCGTTTCGAGATCGCCAAGGGATCGCGCGTTGTCATTGTCGAGGACATCGTCACCACTGGTCTGTCGATCCGCGAGACCATCGACTGCCTGCGCGGCCTTGGCGCCGAAGTCGCAGCCGCCGCGTGCATCATCGACCGCTCGGCCGGCAAGACCGATGTCGGCGTGCCGCTGATCGCGCTTGCGGAATATGAAGTTCCGGCCTATCCGGCCGACAGGCTGCCGCCCGAGCTCGCCGCCATACCGGCGATCAAGCCCGGCAGCCGCAACATCTAATGCATGTCGCCCAAAAGTGTGCGGCGGTTTTGGGACAACGACATGCATAAAAACAAGTCAAGAGGCGCTGCCGTGATTGCCGGCATCGATCATTTCGTGCTGACAGTTCGTTCGGTGGACGATACCTGCGCCTTCTATCAGCGCGTGCTTGGCTTCGAGCGCCTCGACGAGCCGGACCGACCAACGGCGCTGCTGTTTGGAACGCAAAAGATCAATGTGCATCAGGTCGGGCGTACCTTCGAGCCGAAGGCCAAGGCGCCGACGCCGGGCTCCGGAGATTTCTGCTTGATTGCCGCCCGGCCGCTCGCCGAGATATGTGCCAGCCTCGCCGCCAATGGCGTGGTGATAGAGGTCGGCCCGGTCGAGCGTGTCGGCGCTCGTGGCGCGATGATGTCGGTCTATTTCCGTGACCCGGATGGCAACCTCGTCGAGGTCAGCGAATATCGATCCTAAGCGGCGCTCCTTAAATTCGCCGCGATCATACCCTGTTCAGAACGGCGACACCCAGGGCTGGCGCGACCGGCCACCGAGCGGATGCCCTCGGCCTCGTTGTTCTTCGGCCAGCGCATCGCTATATCAAAGTCGTAGTTGCTTTTCGGCGACCGCAGAGCGCAGCATAGGCTGTCGCGCCCCGGCTGGGAAAAGCCGGCGCGAAGTCATTAATGGAACTAGGAACAGGAACAGAGTGCTTTTTCGACGGCGCAAGCCTGATGGTTTTTTCGAGCGGGTGCGTACTTATTTGTGGCCGCGCCGCTCGTTCTCGCGCTCGCTCCGGTATTTCTCCAAGCGCATCCTGCGGCTTAGGGCCACGCCGCACGCTGTGGCCGCCGGTGTTGCGGCGGGCGTATTCGCGTCGTTTTTCCCGCTTGGCTTCCACTTCATCATTGCCGCCATCCTGTGCTGGCTGATCGCCGGCAATCTGGTCGCGGCAGCACTTGGCACGGTGTTCGGCAACCCCCTGACCTTTCCGCTGCTATGGGCCGCCTCCTGGGAGGTCGGCAAGCTGATCCTGCATGAACACCTGCCGGCGCATGGCCCGCCTGCCCATCTTGGCGACATGCTGCATAATCTTTCCTTTGCGCAGTTGTGGGGACCGGTGCTGAAGCCGATGACAATCGGCGCGATACCGCTCGGCCTGGTTTTTGGCCTGCTGTTTTACGGCATCACCCGCTGGGGCATGGTCACTTTCCACGAGCAGCGCCGCAAGCGGCTGGCCGAAAGAGCCGCAAAGGCTGGAAAAACCGGGCCGGAAGTTCCTGCCGAATGATTATCGGTATCGGCAGCGACCTCATCGATATCAGACGCATCGAGAAGTCGCTGGAACGTCATGGCCAGCGCTTCATCCAACGCATCTACACCGAGATCGAACAGGCGCGCTCCGAAAACCGGGCGGCGCGTGCGGCCTCCTACGCCAAGCGTTTCGCCGCCAAGGAAGCCTGCGCCAAGGCATTGGGCACCGGTATGGCGCAGGGTGTGTTCTGGCGCGACATGGGGGTCGTCAACCTGGCCAGCGGCAAGCCGGCCATGGCGCTGACCAACGGGGCGGCAGCGCGGCTGGACGAAATCCTGCCTGAAGGGCACCGCGCGGTGATCCACCTCACCATCACCGATGATTTTCCGCTCGCTCAAGCCTTTGTGATCATTGAAGCGTTGCCGGTCGAAGAAGCGCCACATTGATTGCATCTGACCACCGGCATGACGTTGCCCAGCGCGCGCCGAGACTCTATACCATCCAACGCACAATCGAGGACGACATGAGCGTGGCTGAAAAAACCCAGAAGAAATCCGGCGGACTTGGCGAAACCGTCAGCGTCATCGTCCAGGCCCTGCTGCTTGCGCTGGTCATCCGCACGCTCCTGTTCCAGCCGTTCTCGATCCCGTCCGGGTCGATGCGGCCGACTTTGCTCGAAGGCGACTATCTCTTCGTCACCAAGTGGTCCTACGGCTTCTCCCGCTATTCACTGCCGTTCGGGCCGAACATCTTTTCGGGCCGCATCTGGGGCTCAGAGCCGAAGCGCGGCGACGTGGTGGTGTTCAAGTTTCCGCCGGATCCTTCCGTCGATTATATCAAGCGCGTCGTCGGCCTGCCGGGCGACAAGATCCAGGTCAAGGATGGCCAGCTCTTCATCAACGACGTGAGCGTGCCGCGCGTCAAGGTCGGGCAGATCGACAACCGCGACGTCACCGAGGAGAACGGGCCGGTCGATGTCTATCGCGAGACGCTGCCGAACGGCGTCACCTACGACACGCTTGACCTGACGCAGGCCTCGATCGGCGACAATACCAAAGAGTTCAAGGTGCCGCCCGGTCACTATTTCATGATGGGCGACAATCGCGACAACTCGTCGGACAGCCGCTTCACGGTCGGCTTCGTGCCGGAGGAGAACTTGGTCGGCCGCGCCAACCTCATCTTCTTCTCGATCGCCGGCAGCGCCAGCCCGCTCGAAATCTGGAAATGGCCGTCGCAGATGCGCGCCTCGCGCCTGTTCCATTTCGTCAATTAGGACCATGGCGGCGACGAAACGGCTGACCGCCGATGCGCTCGCCGAGGCGCTCAAGGAGCGCACCGGCCACAGTTTTGGCGACCACCAGCGCCTGCAGCGGGCGCTGACCCATGCCAGCGCTCGCGGCAGTCACGCCGGCATCGACTACGAACGTTTCGAATTCCTGGGCGACCGCGTTCTCGGCCTTGTCGTTGCCGATATGCTGCTGGCGGCATTTCCCGACGCCGCCGAGGGTGAGCTATCGCTGAGATTGAACGCGCTGGTCAACGCCGAGGCCCTGGCGGAGATCGCCGAGGAGATCGGCCTGCCGGAACTTATTCGCGCCGGTTCGGACGTACGCGGCCTCGATGGGCGCAAGCGCGTCAATCTGCGCGCCGATGCATTGGAATCGTTGATCGCCGTGCTCTATCTCGACGGCGGGTTGGAAGCGGCCCGCGCCTTCATCCACAGATACTGGCAGCCGCGCTCGCAAGCCATCGACGCCGCCCGCCGCGATGCGAAGACCGAACTTCAGGAATGGGCGCATCAGGCGGCGGGCGCAGTGCCGGTTTACATAATCGACAGCCGCGAGGGACCGGACCACGATCCGCTGTTCACCGTCAGCGTCAAGGTCGGCGCCTATCCGCCAGCGACCGGCAGCGGGCGCTCCAAGCGCGAGGCGGAGCAGGCTGCAGCCGCGGCACTTCTGCAGCGGGAAGGCGTCTGGCTCAATCAAGGGAGTGCCGCATGACCGCCACCGAAGCTCCGGCAACAGAAGCTCCCGCTACCCGCTCCGGCTTCGTCGCGCTGATCGGGGCGCCCAATGCGGGGAAATCGACGCTGGTCAACCAGCTGGTCGGCGCCAAGGTGTCGATTGTGACGCACAAGGTGCAGACCACCCGCGCGATCGTGCGCGGCATTGCCATCCACAACATCACGCAGATCGTCTTCGTCGACACGCCGGGCATATTCAAGCCGAAGCGCCGGCTGGACACCGCGATGGTGACCACAGCCTGGGGCGGTGCCAAGGACGCCGATATCGTGCTGCTCTTGATCGATGCCGAGCGCGGCATCCGGGGCGATGCCGACGCCATCCTCGAGCGGCTGAAGGATGTCCGGCAGCCTATGGTGTTGATCCTCAACAAGGTCGATCGGGTCAAGCACGAGACGTTGCTGGCATTGTCGGCGGCAGCCAACGAAAGGGTGCCGTTCAAGCGCACCTTCATGGTTTCGGCGCTGACCGGGTCCGGCTGCAAGGACCTGCTCGACTATCTCGCCGAGACCTTGCCGGCCGGACCCTGGTACTACCCGGAAGACCAGATCTCCGACCTGCCGATGCGCCAGCTCGCGGCCGAGATCACCCGCGAAAAGCTCTATCTCAGGCTGCATCAAGAACTGCCTTATTCCTCCCACATCGAGACCGAGAAATGGGAAGAGAAGAAGGACGGCTCGGTGCGCATCGACCAGACCATCTATGTCGAGCGCGACAGCCAGAAGAAGATCGTGCTCGGCCATAAGGGCGAGACGATCCGCGCCATCGGCCAGGCGGCGCGCATGGAAATTGCAGGCATCCTCGAGCAGAAGGTGCACCTCTTCCTGTTCGTCAAGGTGCGCGAGAACTGGGGCGACGATCCCGAGCGCTACCGTGAAATGGGGCTCGAATTTCCGCACTGAGCCTGTTTGGGCGATCCGCCGAGCGGCCTGTCGGCCGCCTCAGGATTACCCAAGTGCCAGCGACACGCCGTCGGCAAGATGTTCTGCGTCAGACGCGTTTTCGAACGGGATGCCCGTTCTTGCATAGTCGAGCGGCGAGAAATCGGAGCCGTCGGCGTTGATCAGCGCAGCCTGGCGCCTTGCCGCCTGCATGTCGCCGAACTGAGCGTAACAGGCGGCAAGCCGGGTGCGGATCCACGGCGTCGGTCGCGTCGCCAGCTCCAGCGCCTCGGCAGCCGCGCGGTATTCGCCCAGCATGTATAGCGCGAGCGCGCGATCGTACTGATACCAATGAGGGTGCAGCGGGTTGATGCGGATGGCGCGCGCCAGCCAGGCGAGCGCGTCGAGCGGCCGGCCGCGCATCGTCAACAGATGCCCCATTTGCTCGATACAGTCTGCGTCGCCCGGATTGAGCTCGAGCGCGATGCGTAAATGATGCTCGGCCGCCTCGTGGTCGCGCATATTGAGCCGCACCAGCGACTGGATGCGGTGTGCCGTTGCCTGGTCCGGCGACAATGCGATGCCCCGCTCGGCCAGGTCGCGGGCCTTCGTCAGAACGGCGTCGCTGATGGGTCCGAATTCGCTGTTAAGCACATGCGACAGCGCCAGATAGGTGTAGGCGAGGCCAAAGGCCGGGTCCCTGACGATCGCCGCCTCGAAAAACGCCGCCGCTTCTTTCAGTTCCCTTTGCGCTGGATCGCGCAGCAAGGCGACGCCGCGCAGCACCAGTTCATGTGCGGCGAGGCTGGCTACCGGCTGCCGCGAGGCACGCTGCAGGCCGGCATTGTTCACCCGAACGACCAGCCGGCCGACGATCTTCTCGATGATTTCCTGCTGGATGGCGGACAGCCCGGCGTAATCGGCCTGGTAGCGATCCCCCCAGAGCTGGGAAGCGCTGGCTGCGTCAACGAGATTGACCGCACAGACGATGCTGTCTGCCTGGCGCCGCACCGAACCCTCGACGAGATGATCGGCGCCGATGCGCGAACGCACGACAGGCCATTCACCAGGCGAATATGAGGCAAACGAGAAGCTCGAATTGCGCGCCAGCACTGTCAGCGTGCCGAAGCGGGCGAGGCCGTTGATAATGTCTTCGGCAATACCGTCGACGATCGCTTCGTCGGCCGGATCGGCGCCGTCATTGCGGAACCTGAGCACCGCCACGATCGGCTGTGCGCCGGCTTCGGACACCGGTTCGATTTCAGGGATCAGCATGTAGCCGCGCTTCGATGCGGTCCGTATCGTTTCCTCGCCGAGCACCTTGCGGATGTCGCGAATCGACTGCGTCAGCGAATCCTCGGTGACGAAAACACCCGGCCAGACCGCATCCATCAATTCCGACTTCGGCACCACACGGCCGATGTGGCGGGCGAGATGCGTCAGCAATGCGTAGGCCTTCGGCCGCAGGAAGGCCGGCTGTTCGGCCCGTCTGAGCGTACCTTTGCCCAGATCGAGCGTGAAACCGCCAAACTGAAAAACCTGGTCAGTGGCCGAAACCGCCATCGAAACGGCCCGCTCCCTGAAGCCTTGCCTGTATTGGCCTACGGCTGGAGGGCTGGGTCAAGGTCTGCCGCCGCCGAAAAGCGGCGACTAAACGGCGCCAGCGAGGGCGGGCTGCGTTGCCGACCTGCGTACGAAGCTCTCGGTGCCGTAGACGGCAACGATGGCGACCGCAGCCACCGCCCAGATCGCAACACCGATCCATTGCTGCTGCACATGGTCGGCGTCGATGAACACCTTGCCGAGGAAGCGTACGCTGTTCTGATGGGTGATATGCATCAGAATGGCGAGAAGCACACTGCCGGTGTTCTGATAGAGCCAGGTAAATACCACTGCCGCCAGCAGGACGTTGACTGTGCCGTAGACGCTGAGGTCGCCGATTAGGCCGAGCGGAAGATGCCAGATCGCCCAGATCGCGCCGAGGATCAGGCTTCCGGCCAGCGCCGGATGCTTGGCCAGCAGGCGCGGTGTCGCAAAGCCGCGCCATCCCGGCTCTTCGCCAAGCGGGCCGCTGAAGACCGCGTACAGCGCGATGATCGGGAGTACTCTCAATGACAGCTGGAATATTGCCCCAGGCCGGCGTCGCCGAGCCGAACAGCGGATTGACCAGGATCGAGGCAAGCTGCGTGCCGAATGGCAGGCCGAATGCCACCAGATACCACAACGGAGATACCCGCCACTTCACAATGGAAGCGAGAATGGCCTTGACGGAAGTCCAGCCTCCGGAGAGGGCTGCGACGACGAATCCGGATAGCATCGGGCCGAAGGTAAACCAGGGAATGCTATCGCCATTCGACAAGTAGAACGGGATGAAGGCAAATCAGGTCAGGGCAAGCGCCAACGAAAAGAAGGCAGCCAACTGATGCTGCCGCACCAGGAGCAGGAAAGAAGTCATGTCGGGCCTCTCACGGGCAGATGACAATGAGAGGTCGCCGGGCTGCCCAATCGGTCGACTTGCATCTTGAACAGCCGGCCGAATCAATCCGGGAGGCCATGCGCCGACCACGGCGGTCGACCCGTTCCGTATTGGCACCGGCGCGACCCGAAATCCTGAGCGGGTTCTGAGAAATTTCCGATATTTCATGCAGAACCGGCCAGTTAGACCGGCTGGAGCACCTGCCGACACTGCGATCGTGCATGGTTCCCGTTCGTCGTCTCTCCGTCACACACCCTGCCTATAGGCTGTGCGAAAGACCCGCTTCCGAGCAAACCGGAACAGGCGGGCAAGCAGCCAGATTTCGGACATGACAGGGACTTGGAATCGCATCGACCCCATCCGTCAGACCGAGTTTGCAAACGCCGTCGCTGTTGAGATCGAGCGCGTGCTGGCGCGGCAAGGCAAGGTGACGAACAGCGATGCGGTCGTTGCAGCGGGCAGGGTCGCCGGGGCCGTTGCCGCCGCCGTCGCTTTGCTTGCGCCGACCGACATCAGCGCGATCGATACCATGCAGGAAAGATTACCCGGCATGGCGTCGCGTTTCGTGCGGATATTGGCGGCCGAAGCGACGGAACGCAGTGCCCGGACGCCTCTGGCGACGGCGCACGGAGGCCGAGGGGCAGACATCCGACCCCTGGCCGGAACGGGCGATCGCGATGCGATGCGGGTCGAGGACTGGGCCGGTCGGGTTGCCGGGTCGACATTCCTGCAGGAAAATCTCGGCATATCGCGCTCGACCCTGCATCGCTGGCAGCGGAGCGGTACGGTCGTTGCGTTGCGCACCGGTGGCCGCAAGCATGTATTTCCCCTGGCCCAGTTCATCGACGGCAGGCCGGCGCCGGGTATCAAGGAGGTGTCGTCCGCGATGCCCGATCCGCGGCGTGCCTGGTCGTGGCTGATCGGCCCCGCGCCCGGCCTTGCCGGACGTATTCCCATTGAAATGCTCAAACAGGATCTGGTGGCGGAAGTCGTTCTTGCCGCACAGAACGCAGCGATGGCGAAGTTGGCTTGATCTCGCTGCCAACGTTAGAAGTATATTCCAAAAAAAAACACGTAAAAGGAATGTCAATCGACTCTGACCGGTTTGCCGGCTAATGGGATGAAGTATATTTTCGTACAATTGTGACAAATGTCTCGTTTGTGCCAGGAGAAAATGTGAAGAAAATATGAAGTGATATTTGTGCAACATGGATTTCTTCTGTTGTTCAAACATTGATTATTTTTGGAATCGTCATTGAGACTGGAATGCGGATGAGTATGTTCGCCGCCTGAAGAGGGGGCGCGGTGCGCGCCTTTTTCGACGTGGGTGAGGCGTTCAGCCGTTCAACCCATGAATCCAAAGCCATTTTTAACTTTGACTGGAGAGGTCAGAAAATGAATATCAAGAGCCTTCTTCTCGGCTCAGCCGCGGCATTCGTCGCGGTCTCCGGTGCGCGCGCCGCCGACGCCGTCGTCGTCGCCGAGCCGGAACCCGCTGAATACGTCAAGATTTGCGACGTCTACGGCGCCGGCTATTTCTACATCCCCGGCACCGAGACCTGCCTGCGCATCGGCGGCTATGTCCGCTATGACGCCAGCTTCGGCGACGGTGGTCGCGTTTTCGACGGCGCGACGACACACGACCTTATGGACGGTGACGAGCAGCAGACCTGGAACAAGAATGCCCGCTTCAATTTGAAGACGTGGACCGGCCAGGAGACGGAGCTTGGCACGTTGAAGACCTATACCGAGACCCGTTTCAACTTCGGCAATACCAAACGCACCGTGAGCGGTGTTGATTTCAGCGTGCAGGACAACAAGGCGGTTACCCTGAACTTCGCCTGGATCCAGCTTGGAGGTTTCCGCGTCGGTAAGGATGAAACTGTCTATGATTCGTTCATCGGCTACGCCGGCAGCGTGGTCCAGGACACTATCATTCCTTACGGTACCAAGGACACCAACCTGATCAGTTACTATTTCGACGGCGGTAATGGCTTTACGGCAGTCGCCTCGGTCGAAACGGGCTCCGGCGCTGACCAGTCGATCGACAGCTACGTTCCGTTTGTCGTCGGCGGCGTGAAATACAAGGGTGACTGGGGTGCGATCACCGCGGTCGGCGCCTATAACAGCACGTCGGAAGAATGGGCCGGCAAAGCTCGCCTCGACGTCAAGCCGATTACTGACCTGACCCTGTTCGTGATGGCGGGCTACGGCAGCGATGACAACGTCGCAAAGAACTTCTACAAGCCGTGGACTGGCAACTTTGCCGTCTGGGGCGGCGGCAGCTATGCCGTCAACAAGAAGGCCTCTTTGAACGCCCAGGTCTCCTATACCGACGACCAAGACTTCGCCGTTGCGGCCAACGTCGCCTACACCATCGTTCCTGGTTACACGATCACCGCCGAAGTCGATTATTACGACAATTTCGATGCCGACGATGCCGACGCAATCGGCGGCATCTTCCGCTTCCAGCGCTCGTTCTGATCAAACGACGATTTCGCAAAAAACGGCCCGTAGCGATACGCTACGGGCCGTTTTGGTTTGGCGGTGGATACGTCGCTCATCTTGATTTCGCCATCCAACCGGTGACAAGCTCTCGTCATGGAATGGCGCGACGAGGGAATCATTCTCGGCACCCGCAAGCATGGCGAAACCAGCGCCATTCTCGAGGTGATGACACGTGCGCATGGCCGCCATCTCGGTCTCGTGCGCGGCGGCCGTTCGCGCAAACAGCAGCCTGTCTTGCAGCCCGGCAATCGCGTCGACCTATTGTGGCGGGCGCGGCTCGACGAGCATCTCGGCACCTTCCAGGTCGAGGCCATCGAGATGAACGCCGCCCGGCTGATGGACAGCGCCGTTGCCGTCTATGGCCTGCAGACGATGGCCGCGCATTTGCGTCTTCTGCCTGAGCGCGACGCCCATGGCGGTCTCTATGAGACGCTTGCGGTGATGATCGCCCATCTCGACGATGCCGATGCTGCCGGCGAGCTGGTGGCCCGCTTCGAACTGCTGGTCCTCGACGAACTCGGTTTCGGCCTCGATCTCAGCCAGTGTGCGGCGACCGGCACCAGGCAGGACCTTGCCTATGTCTCGCCGAAATCCGGCCGCGCCGTGTCGCGGGCGGCGGGCGCGCCGTGGCGCGACAAGATGCTGGCGCTGCCTGCCTTCCTACAGCGCGGCTCCGGGCTGCGCGCCGATCCGGCGGCGATCGAGGACGCCTTCCGGCTGACCGGCTTCTTTTTGACCCGCCATGTCTACGAGCCGCGCGGCATCGAGCCTCCCGGCGCCCGCGCGGGGTTTCTCGCCGCCTTGCGCAGGCATCATTCACCCGGCCATGAATCCGGCAAGGCAAGCGCCGGGGAAACCACCAGATGAGCAACGTTTCGCCGCTCGACCTTGGCACCATTCCGCAGGTGGGCGAGGCCTATGCGACGGCCGAGTTCAAAGTGAAAATTTGACGCGGCCGATCACGCCAAGGACGGGCGAGGTGGTGTGCGAGGGCAAAGTGGTGCACAAGGGCCGCACGCTGGCGGTTTCGGAAGCGGCGCTGAAGGATGCCAACGGCAAGCTGCTGGCTTTCGGCACCGAAACATGCTCGATCTTTCCGGCGGCCAATCTGGCGGCACGTTGAATGGACCGGCCGTTTGGCCGCCGCATTTGAATGTCACTGAACATTGAATGTCAGTGACAACTGGCCTGGTTTGGGGGAACCGCCATGTTCGAAAGCCTGATTGGCCTCATCGCCATCATCGCGCTGTTCGTCATCATTTCACGCCAGCAGAGCCGCATCGGCCTGATCGAGCGCGAGCTTGGCGCCTTGCGCAGCCTTGTGCTTTCAGGCGCGCCTGTGCTGCCGCCGCAAGCCAAGGAACCGGCTGCAAACGACAGCAAACCGACGGATGCCGCAATCCCGCTTGCGGCCGCAGCCGACATGGCCGCATCGCCAGGGACCGCAGCGGTAGCATCAGCCACAGAGGCCGATGCCGATACAACACTGCCGTCCGCACCGGAGCCGGCGCAACCGGCGGCAGCGGCGAAGGCCGCCCGCCAGTCCGACGTCGAAACGGCTCTCGGTACCCGCTGGGCGGTCTGGGTCGGCGGCATCGCGCTGGCGCTGGGCGGCCTGTTCCTGATCCGCTACACCATCGAGGCCGGCATTTTCGGGCCACGCGTGCGGCTTGCCATGGCGGCGGCACTCGGGCTGGTGCTGGTCGCCGGCGGCGAGTTCATCCGGCGCACCGGCTTCAGGGTGCCGGTGCAAGGTGCCGCCGGTGCCTATATCCCGGCGATCCTGACGGCGGCCGGCGCCTTCATCCTGTTCGGTACCGTCTACGCCGCGTACAGCATTTATGGCTTCATCGGCCCGACGCTCGCTTTCACGCTGCTCGGCGCCATCGGCGTGGCGACGATCGCGGCTAGCCTGGTCCACGGTCAGGCGCTGGCCGGCGTCGGCCTGCTCGGCGCCATGGTGACGCCGCTACTGGTCGCCTCGCAGGCGCCCAATCCGTGGGCGCTGTTCGGCTATCTGGCGATCGTGCTCGCCGCCACCGGCGTCATCGCCCGCATCCGCGACTGGAGGCTTTTGATGGCGGCGGCTTTCGTCGCTAGCGGCATCTGGACGATCCTCTATATGACCGACGCGCCGGGGACGAACCTTTCGGTCATCCTTTTTATCGACGTGGTGACTCTGGCCGTGCTCGCCTTCGTTTGGCTTGGCCGTCGCGGCGAAGCGGTCGCCGGCAGCGGCTTCGATTGGCCGTCGATCGCGCCGGGCTTCTTCGTCGGCCTCTCGGCGCTGGCCCTGTTCGTCGATCCGGTCTTTGCCGCCGCCGGCGATGCCTTGCAGGGCGCAGCCCTTGTCGCAGCCCTGGTGGCGGTGGCGCTCTATCGGCCGCGGGCGCTGGCACTGCTGCACGCCGCCGGGCTGGCGACGGTGCTGGCCTATCTCGGCATCATTCCGCCGACCACGGTCGCTGTCGATTTTTCGGGCGGCGCTCTCGGTGTCGATGGCGTGCCGGTTGTGGCGTCCGATGCCTTGATGCTCAGGATCGGCATCGCGCTGGGCTTGGTCTTCATCGGCGCCGGCTTTTGGGCGGCGCGCCGTTTTGCGGCCCCTGGCTGGCTGCGCGCCGCCGCATGGGCGGCCTGGAGCGCTGTCGCGCCACTGGTCATCCTGCTGGCGCTCTGGTCTACCTTCGGCAATCTCGACCGTGACGTTGCTTATGCGGCGGTCGCAGCCGTTTTGGTCGGAGTCTTCGTCGCCGGCGGCGAGTGGATAGCGCGCGGCGAAGCGCCGCCGCTAACCGGCGGCGCTGCCGTCTCCTTCGCGCTCGGCGGGGCGGCGATTGCCGGCCTGCTGATGCTGCACATGGCCTTCGGTTCGGGCTGGACAACCATCCTGCTCGGGGCAGCCGCCGTCGTGCCGGCGCTGGCAACGCGCTGGCGAAGCTATCCGGTGCTTGGCTGGATTTCCGTTGGTGCGGTGATTGCAGTGCTCGGCCGCGTCGCCTTCGACCCGACCATCGTCGGTGCCGAGTTCCTGTCGAAGACGCCGGTGTTCAACTGGCTGCTGCTTGGATATGGCGTGCCGGCGCTCGCCTTCGGCTTTGCCGCCTGGCAACTCGCCCGCACCACCAATGGCCGGCCGCGCCTCGCCATGGAGGCCGGCGCCGCGCTGTTTTGCCTGCTCACCGTCGCCATGCTGGTGCGCCATGTCATGCATGGCGGCGTCATCGATACGGCTGCTGCGACGCTTGCCGAACAGGCGATCTACACGCTGATCGCCATCGGTGCCGGTGCCATCCTGGTCGCCATCGACATGCGCTCGCCAAGTTCGGTGCTGCGCTACGGCTCGATTGCAGCGGGCGTGGTCTCAGTCGCCCTCATCGTCCTCCAGCATTTTCTGGCGCTGAACCCGCTGCTGACGGATGAATCGACCGGCAGCATCCCGGTGTTCAACCTTCTGTTCCTCGCCTACCTCTTGCCGGCGGTTGCGGCAGGCGCATTGGCACTGTATGCCCGTGACAAGCGGCCGCAATGGTATGCGGCGATGCTGGCGGTGGTGGCGGCGGTGCTCGCTTTTGCCTATGCCACGCTGTCGGTCAGGCGCCTGTTCAAGGGCGAGTTCATCGGGCTGTGGAGCGGTCTCGGCCAGCTCGAGACCTATACTTATTCGGCACTGTGGCTGGTCATCGGCGTGGTGCTGCTCACCGCCGGTGTCTGGCTGAAATCCCAGGTGCTGCGCATAGCATCGGCGGCGCTGATCTCGATCGCCGTGCTCAAAGTCTTCATCTTCGACATGTCGGAACTGGAAGGTGTGTTGCGGGCGCTGTCCTTCATCGGCCTCGGCGCGGTGCTCATCGGCATCGGCTTGTTCTATCAGCGTCTGCTGACAAGAGCGGCGAAAGGGACGTAAGGGTCAAGTTGCATGAATATTCAAGATGGAATATATGAATATTCCAAAGGAGATATTCAGTTGCCTCTCTATATTCGCGACGACGAGGTGGATGCGCTGGCCGCAAAACTGCAGCGTGAGACCAACGCCCCGAGCAAGACGGAAGCAGTGCGGACCGCGCTTTTGCACGAGCTCGAGCGCAACCGCGCCCGCAAGCCTCTGCGCGACAGAATTGCGGCGCTACAGGCCAGGTATGCTGCGTTGGGGCCGTCCGATCCCAACTTCGACATGAAGGCGTTCACCGACGAGATGTGGGAAGACTGATGTTCGTCGATGCGTCGGTCATCGTCGCCATTCTCGCCAAGGAACCGGGTTGGGCGGAATTGCTCAAGCGAATCTCTGGTGCCGGCAGTCCGCTGCATATTTCCGCGCTTGTTCGGCTCGAGGCGACACTTGCCCTTGGACGCATAAACGCCTTTTCCAAAAAGCCGACGCCCGAATTGCTGGCCGTGGCGCGCGATCTAGTCGATTCGTTCATTGTCGAAATCAGTGCCCGCAATGTACCTATCGACGAGGACATCGGCGCGCGCGCTATCGACGCGAGCATCCGCTACGGTAAGGCGGTCGGTCATCCGGCCGATCTCAATTTTGGCGATTGCTTCGCCTACGCCTGCGCAAAGGCCCTAGATCTTCCGTTGCTCTACAAGGGCGACGATTTTCTTCAGACGGATCTGGCGTAACCGGCGTTTTGACAATCGGATGCAAGCCGGGAATAAACCTCCCACTGGCAGCGTTATTCAGTTGCTTGGGTGACCGGGGCGGCGGACCGCTTCGCGCTGGCCGCTTGCGCCGCGCTGCAAAGGCGCGTTCAATCACCACGGACAGGGGCCTCAGAACCAGCGGTCATGGACGAAAAGAAGGCAGCAATCCTTGGTGAAATACCGCGTCTGCGCCGCTATGCACGCTCGCTGTTGCGCGACCGCGATTCAGCCGACGATCTCGTCCAGGATTGTCTCGAGCGGGCACTTGTGCGGCTCGACAATTGGCAGACAGGAGAAAGCCCCAGGAGGTGGCTGTTTACGATCATGCACCATTTGTTTATCGACCAGATGCGCAAGGTGAACCGGCGCGGCGAGGCGGCGATGCTGCCGCTCGAGGCAAGCGAGGCGCAGGCAGCACCCGCCGAGCAGGTCGAGAGCATCGCCTCACGCGAGATCGTCGACGCGCTGCAGGCGATCAGCCCGGACCGGCGCGCGGCACTTGTGATGGTCGCCATCGAAGGGTTTTCCTATGCCGAAGCCGCCAACATCCTTGGAGTTCCCGCCGGCACCTTAATGTCGCGCATCGCGCGCGGGCGTGAGGAACTGCGCGCGCTGCTGGATGATACCGCGCGCCGCCGCTCGATAAGGATCGTCTAGAAATGAGCCGGCGCGATTTCTCCGAACGCGACATCCACATGGCTCTCGATGGCGAGTTGCCGGGCGACGAGCGGACGGCCTATGAGGCATGGCTCGAGGCCAATGCCGAGATGAAGGCCAAGAGCGCACGCTACGCCGCCGACCGGGCAGCGTTGCGCGCAGCCTTTAACGGCGTGCTGGACGAACCCGTCCCGGTGCGGCTGAGCAAGGTGGTGCAAGGCGAGGCGCCGGTGGTGAGAGCGGCGCCGTCGCGCTCGCGTTGGTGGCTTGCGGCCGCCGCTGCCGCCATCCTGGTGATTGGCGGCACTGGCGGCTACCTTGCCGGCATCGGCCGCCTCGGCCTGGAAAACACGGCCGAAGACCAGCTTGCCGAAGAGGCGATCGCCGCCCATGTCATCTATGCCGCCGAAAAGCGGCATGCGGTGGAAGTGCCGGCAAGCGACAAGGATCATTTGCAGAGCTGGTTGTCGAACCAGGTGGGTTTGAAGCTCGTCGCGCCGGATCTGGCGGCGCAGGGATTCCAACTGGTCGGTGGCCGGCTGCTGCCTGCCGGCCAGGGCAAGGCCGCGATGCTGCTTTACGAGGACGTCAAGGGCGAGCGCATATCGCTCTTCGTCACCGCCGAATCGGCAGCCAAGGCCAAGGGCACTTATGGGGAGGAAGATGGTCCTGAGGCCGTCTATTGGCTGGACAAGGGTTATGGCTGCGCCGTCGTCGGCTCGCTGCCGCGCGAGCGGCTGGCCGCGGTGGCCAAGAGCGCCTATGGCCAGCTTTTGGCGGGCTTGCAAAGCTGAGCAGGCTCTCGTTTTTCCGGAGCCGCGCCGATGCCTAAACACGGAGGTCGTTCAAAGCCTTTGCGCGACCTGCCTGCCGTCAAAACTGTCACAATTCGGCCCTAATCGAGGTGCGATAGCGCTTGCTGAATGCTGGCACTTCGGCTGGTGTGACCGATGTTTAGACTAGGGCCGTTTCCACAACCCAATCGAGGTTTTCTGAGCCCGCATGCCTGCCGAGATTCGCAAGGCCCGCGCGTCCGACGTCGATGACCTCGCCGCCATCGAAAAAGCCGTTTTCTCGAGCGATCGCATTTCTCGCCGCTCCTTTCGTCAACTGATCGAACGCGACACCGCCGAACTGCTGGTTGGCGAAAGCGATGGCCGCGTCGCCGGCTATGCGGTCGTGCTGTTTCGCAAGGGCAGCGGCGTCGCGCGGCTTTATTCGATCGCCGTCGGTCCATTTTTCGGCGGCCGTGGCGTTGGCCGCCTGCTGCTGGAAGAGGCCGAGGCCGCGGCTTTCGAGCACGGCCGCATGATGCTTCGTTTGGAAGTCCGCGAGGACAACCCGCGCGCGATCCAGATCTACGAGCAGAGCGGCTACCGCAAGATCGGCCGCGAGCTGGACTATTACGAGGATGGCGCCACGGCGCTACGCTATGAAAAGACCTTGCGCGGCGACATTCCGGTGGCCACCGAAGTGCCGTTTTATCAGCAGACTTGCGAGTTCACCTGCGGACCATGCTGCCTGATGATGGCGATGGCTTACTTCGGCCCTGGCTTCGTGCCGGACCCGGTGATGGAAATCCGGCTGTGGCGTGAGGCGACGACCGTTTTCATGATGTCCGGCCCCGGCGGCTGCGAGCCGTTCGGGCTGGCCGTCGCCGGCCATGAGAGCGGGCTTGCTGCTGAGATCTATGTCTCCTTCTACGGCGCGCTGTTCCTGCAGTCGGTGCGCAGCGAGGACAAGCGCCGGGTCATGGAGCTGGCGCAGGTCGACTTTCGCCGCCGCGCGGAACTTTACCGCATCCCGGTGAATTACCGTTCATTCGGGCTTGACGACATTCGCACCGCGATCGCAGAGGGAAAACTGGTGCTGGTCCTGATCAGCGGCTTCCTGATGTTCGGCAAGAAGGTTCCGCACTGGGTATTGGCCATCGGTGACGACGGCGATCATATCCTGATCCACGACCCTTGGGTCGAGGACGAGCGGCAGGAGACGATCCTCGATGCTGCCAACATTCCCGTGCCTTACGGCATCTTCATGAACATGGCGCAATTCGGCCGCGACGGATTGCGCGCCGCCATCACTCTCGGAAAGCGCGATAGCCAATGACCTGGGTCATCCTTACCGGCCGGCAGAACGATCTCGACCAAGTGGCGACGCCGCACAAGATCATCACCAATCGCGACTACCTTGCCCATCCGGCACTGTTTCGCGGTCAGCGGCCGAAGGTCATCAACCTGTCGAACAATTACGGCTACCAGAGCCGCGGCTATTATGCCTCGCTGCTCGCAGGTTCGCGTGGCCACAAGGTCATCCCGACTGTCGAAACGATGATCGATCTGTCGGAGCGCAAACTCTATGAGCACGCGTTGCCGGAACTCGAACTCGCACTCAACAAGTGCCGCAAGGACCTGGGCGGCGCTTTCCCGCAGAAGGTCTGCATCTTCTTCGGCATCGGACCGTCCAGGATCTGGGACCGCTTCGCAAAACTTCTGTTCGACTGGTTTCGTGCCCCGGCGCTCGAGGTCCACATCAGGGACAGCACCGAATGGGCCTCGATCCGCAAGATCGGCTTCCATCCCCTGGCCAGGATGACCGAGGACGAGGAAACGCACTTTCTCCAGTGCCTGGAGACCTACACCAACCGCGAGTGGCGCGACACCAAGGGCCGCACGCCGGCGCGCTACACTTTCGCCACGCTGGTCGATCCGCATGAGGAACTGCCACCGTCGGAGATTTCGTCGCTGCGCCACTGGGCCAAGATCGCTGAAAAGATGGGCGTCGAAATCGAGCCGATCACCAAGCGGGATCTGGCCAAGCTCGCCAATTACGACGCGCTGTTCATCCGCGAGACCACTTCGATCTCCAACCACACCTACCGCTTTGCCCGCCGCGCCCAGCAGGAAGGCATGCCGGTCATCGACGATCCGCTGTCGATGATCCGCTGCACCAACAAGGTCTATCTCAACGAACTGATGACCTACAACAAGGTACCGGTGCCGCCGACGGTGATGATAGCCGGTACCTCGGACCTGGAACTTGCGGCGCAGACGCTGGGTTTCCCGCTGGTGCTGAAAATCCCGGACTCCTCGTTTTCGCGCGGCGTCAAGAAATGCGGCACTTTCGAAGAGTTGAAGACGCTCGCAACCGAATGGCTGGAGGATTCCGACCTCCTGATCGCGCAAAAATTCATTCCGACGGAATATGACTGGCGCGTCGGCGTCCTCGGCGGCCAACCCTTGTTTGCCGTCCATTATCTGATGGCCAAGAAACATTGGCAGATCGTCAATCATAAGGCCAACGGCAAGCCCGACCAGGGCGGCATCAAGACCTTCACCCTGAAGGAAGCGCCGGCCCATGTCGTCGAGACGGCGGTGAGCGCGGCGCGCTGCATCGGCGACGGCCTCTACGGCGTCGACCTCAAGGAAACCAGGGACGGCGTCTTCGTCATCGAGGTCAACGACAACCCCAACCTCGACCACGGCTGGGAAGACTCCGGCGAGAAAGACGAGGTCTGGGTGCGGCTGACGCAGTGGTTCCTGGAGCGGCTGGACCGGCCGGGCCGATGACATCCGAATTGAGGGGAAAAAGATGCTGTTCTTCGTAACCGAGGATTTTCGCGGCTGCGACCGTAAGGAGATCTACCGCCGTTTCCGCGACCAGGGCCGCCTGAAGCCGGACGCGCTCCTCGTGCACTACAGCTGGATCGCAGCGGACATGAGCCGCTGCTTCCTGCTGGTGGAGGCCGATGACGTCACGCTCCTGCAGCGGTGGGTCATCGAATGGGCGGATCTGGTCGAATTCGAGATCGTTCCCGTGGCGACGAACAAGGATATGGTGGAGGCATTGAGCGGACACCTCTGACCCGCGCGCTTCGACGAGATATATCCAGACATTGTATTGATAGCAGATCTCCAGGCTGAGCCGATGACTGGCTCGCCCGGCTGTCGCACTTAGCCAGACTGCCTGATCGTCGCGCTCGACTTCAGCAGCTGATTAATGTCCGACGCTTTTGACGGTACCCCGATCAAATAGCCCTGAGCCTCGACGCAACCCTCTTTTTGCAGGAATTCAAGCTGCGCTTCGGTCTCGACACCCTCGGCGGTGACGGTGATGCCCAGCTGTGCGCCAAGCCCGATGATGGTGCGCACGATTGCCGCGGTATCGCGGCTGTCGATATCGCTGATGAAGGAACGATCGATCTTGATCTTGTCGACGGGAAAGCGCCTGAGGTAGCCGAGCGAGGAATAGCCGGTGCCGAAATCGTCCAGCGCGATGCGGACGCCCAGATCGCGTAGCTGCCTGAGTGTCTTGAGCACCAGATCGCTCTCGTCCATCAGCACCGTTTCGGTGATTTCCAGTTCAAGCCGGTTGGCCGGCACGCCCGAGAACGCCAGTGCCGAGATGACGCTGCGGGCAAAGGTGCCGCTTTTGATTTGCACGGCCGAGACATTGACTGCAATGCGCAAAGGCGCCCATCCTGCCGCGGTCGTGCAGGCTTTTCGCAGCGCCCATTCTCCAAGCGGCACGATCAGCCCGGTCTCCTCGGCGGCCGGAATGAAGTCGTCCGGCCGCACGAGGCCGCGCACTGGCGAACGCCAGCGCATCAAGGCTTCGGCACCGACGATTTCGCCGGAGGCGATGTTCATGATCGGCTGGAAATCCAGCTCGAATTCCCGGCGCGACAGCGCCGCCCTGAGATCGATTTCGAGTGCCCGGCGCGCGCGCACCATCGCATCCATGGCTGGTTCGAAGAAGCGGTACAGGTTGCGCCCTTCGCTCTTTGCCCGATAGAGCGCCATATCGGCGTTTTTCAGCAAAGTGTCGGCGTCCTTGCCGTCATTCGGAAACAGCGCGATGCCAACACTGATGCCGACGCGCATGTCGTGTCTCTTGTCGCGAAACGGCTTTCCGATGATCTCGACGATGCGTTTGGCCAGCTTTTCCGCATCGCCCGGGCTTTTGAGATTGAACTGGATGATGACGAATTCGTCGCCGCCGAAGCGGGAGACAACGTCCGTTTCGTTGCGCAGGCACCGTTGCAGCCGTTCGGCCACGCATTTCAGCAGCCAGTCGCCAGCGGGGTGACCCCAGCTATCATTGACTGCCTTGAAGTGATCGAGGTCGAGCGAGAATATCGCCAGCGATCCGTCTGTCGTCTCACTGAGGGCTTGGTCCAGCCGTTCGCGAAGCATCGAGCGATTGGGCAGGTTGGTCAGTGTGTCGTGGTGCGCAAGATGGGTCATGCGCTCTTCCACACGCCTGCGCTCGGTGACGTCGTCGAACGTCGCGACCCAGCCGCCGCCGCTCATCGGCCGGCGCGCAACCAGCAGCGTTCTGCCGTCAGCGAGATGGCGATGCGTTACGTGTGTTTTGCCCGCCCGCAGGCAGGCTTCGATTTGCGAGATTTCGCTGTCGGGGTCGAGTTTTGTATAAATGCCGAGTTCCAGCAGCCGCTTGAACGCATCATGGTGACTCATGCCAAGCGGGAAGTCGGCCGGCCTGACATGATAAAGTTCCAGGAAACGTTCGTTGCGCACGATCAGCTTGCCGTCCGCATCGTACATCAAAAGGCCTTGCGACATGTTGGCAAGAGCCGCGTCGAAACGGCGGTGCTGCTCCTTCAACTCCTGCTCGGCGCGCCGTTGCTCGGTGATGTCCTCGTAGATCGATACCCAACCGCCTGACGCCAGCGGCCGGTGCGAAATGTTGACGATACGCCCGTCTGCAAGCGTTTCCTCATAGGTGGAAGGTTTTGCCTGGTCGATATAGGGCTTGCGGATGGCATAGAGTTGCTCAGCGCTTTGCGAGGCGATGCCGATATCCACGCTGTGCTGGAGGATGTCGAAAAACCGGATGCCGGGCCGCACCACTTCGGCGTCGAGGCGAAAGATGCTGATGTAGTTCCTGTTGCAGATGATCATCCGTTCATCGGCATCGAACATGCACAGGCCATGCGACATGTTCTCGACCGCTGCCGAAAAACGCTCGTTCTGTTCGCGCAGCTCGTCTTCAATAGGTTGCGGCTGACCAACGCCTTTGGCCCTCCGTCGGCGGACGAACGAACCAGCCTTGATACCGGCAACGGGCATGAGGCAAGCCTATGGACCATGGTTAACCATGGCACTGTTGTCCCTGCCGGTTAATTTACCGTTTTCAGCCGGCTGGAACGGCAGTCTGGCGTCGCGACTTTTCGATCGCCGCAAAGCGTTTGAGAAAGGAATTCTGCGCCCAAGTCACCGAGCGCGGCGTGACGTCGAAGCGCTCGGCATTGAAGCCGCGCGGCCTGCCGAAGAACTCCGTCGCCTCTGCCGTCGAAAAACCCGCAAGCAGCGTTGCTTCGAAATAAGCGGCGATCTGATCCGCTCGCTTGATCTCCTTGCGCAGTCCCGCGTCGAGTTCGGCCGGCAGTGAAAAGCGCAGATGGATGGCGCGCTGCAGCCTGATCTCGCAATCCCTGTAGCTGCCGCCCATCACGGATTTGAACGGCGAGATCATGTCGCCGATGACATATTCCGGCGCGTCGTGCAGCAGCGCCGCCAACCGCATATCGGCGTCGGCATCCGGCATCAGCTCACCGACAAGCGTTTCGACCAGCAGTGAATGCTGGGCGACCGAAAAGGCGTGGTCGCCTCTGGTCTGGCCGTTCCAGCGTGCGACGCGGGCAAGGCCATGGGCAATATCGGAGATCTCGATGTCGAGCGGCGAGGGGTCGAGCAGATCGAGCCGTCGCCCGGACAGCATGCGCTGCCAGGCGCGCGGCGGCGCCCCCGCGCGATCGGCCGCCATCAGGCGTCCTCCGCGCCGACGGCTTCCTGCGGAAAGCTGAATTTCGCCCAGGACGGGATGGCGAGCGACACGGCGACGTCGTCAGCCAGGATCGGCAGGCCGGCGTCGAGCGCTGCCTTGACCCGGTCGATGCGGGTAATGGCAAGGCCTGTCGTGCCGGCGGTCGAGCCAAGCGTGCCGACCGGTCGCCCCTCCACCGTCAACTCTGCGCCCGAGGCGGGCAGGGAGCGTTCAGCCGAGACGATCAACACCCGGCGCCTGGCAGTGCCGCGATGCTGCATACGCGAGACGACCTCCTGGCCGACATAGCAGCCCTTCTTGAAGCCGACGCCGCCGATCTCGTCGAGCAGCACGTCATGCGGAAACGCATCGCCGAGCTGGTAGTCCGCGCCGCTTTCGGCAATGCCATGGGCAATGCGAACGGCTTGCCATGCGGCAAGGTCGCCTCCTTCTGCGGTGCCATCATAGAAGCGCTTGACGATAGCATCGACGAACCGCGCATCCGCAAACGGTGCTGCTTCAAATTGCGAGGCGGTTGAATCGCTTTCCCATAGAACGGTCACAACCAGCTGATCCAGCTTGGCAATTTGGACTTTGGCGCGCAACTTGTAGAGCGTCAGCCGGCGCATGAAATCGTCAGCGGTCTCGGCACGGCACTCAAGGCGGAAAGCATTTTCGCCGGCGCGCGAGATCAGGAAGTCAAAAAGGATCTTGCCTTGCGGCGTCAGCAGCGCGCCGGGCTTTGCTTCGCTGCTACCGAGCGCGTCGAGGTCGGTGGTCAGGATGTTCTGCAAAAAGTGCTCGGCATCCGGCCCGGACACGGAAACGAGTGCGCGATCTCTGAGCGAGGCAAAGGGCATGGTGGGAAAACGAGCCTGAGCTTGCAAAACTATCGGCCATTACGTAAGCCGCTGGCACTTCCCCCGCAAGAGACCGGATCCGCATGGCCCCCATCTACGATCTCATCCTGACAGGCGGCATCGTGGTCAACCATGACGGCGAGGGTTTTCGCGACGTTGGCATCAATGGTGGGCGCATCGCTGCCATCGGCGACCTTCGCCAGGCGTCGGCGGGCGAGACGATCGACTGCCGCGGGCTGCACATCCTGCCGGGCATCGTCGACAGCCAGGTGCATTTCCGTGAGCCGGGCCTGGAGCACAAGGAAGATCTGGAGACGGGCTCGCGGGCAGCGGTGCTCGGCGGCGTCACCGCCGTCTTCGAGATGCCGAACACCAATCCGCTGACCACCAGCGAGGCAACCCTTGCCGACAAGGTGCGGCGTGCCACCGGCCGCATGCATTGCGACTTTGCCTTCTGGGTCGGCGGCACCCGCGACAATGCGAACGACGCCGGCGATCTCGAGCGGCTGCCGGGTGCGGCCGGCATTAAAGTGTTCATGGGCTCGTCCACCGGCGACCTGCTCGTCGAGGACGATGAAGGCGTTGCCTCGATCCTGAGGAACACACGCCGCCGCGCCGCCTTTCACTCCGAGGACGAGTTCCGGCTGCGCGAGCGGCTTGGCGAGCGCATCGCGGGCGATCCGTCCTCACATCCGGTGTGGCGCGACGAGATCGCAGCATTGCGCTGCACAGAGCGCCTGGTGCGCATCGCGCGCCAGGTCCGCGCCCGGATCCATGTGCTGCACATCTCGACCGCCGAGGAGATAGGCTTCCTCGAACAGCACAAGGATGTCGCGACCTGCGAGGCGACGCCGCATCATTTGACGCTGAGCGCCGATGATTATGCGCAGCTCGGTACGTTGATCCAGATGAACCCGCCGGTGCGCGCCACGCGCCATCGCGACGGGGTTTGGCAGGGCATTGCGCAGGGCGTTGTCGACGTGCTCGGCTCCGACCATGCGCCGCACACGCTGGCCGAGAAGGCAAAACCTTATCCGGCGTCGCCGTCCGGCATGACCGGCGTGCAGACCCTGGTGCCGATTATGCTGGACCATGTCAACGCCGGCCGGCTCACCTTGCAGCGCTTTGTCGACCTGACCAGCCATGGTCCGCAACGCATCTTCGGCATCGCCAGGAAAGGCCGTATTGCCGCCGGCTACGATGCCGATTTCACCATTGTCGATCTGAAGCGCCGCGAGACCATCGCCAACGCCCAGCAAGGTTCCAAGGCCGGCTGGACGCCTTATGACGGCAGGCAGGTGACCGGCTGGCCGGTCGGCACTATCGTTCGGGGCCGGCGCGTGATGTGGGAAGGCGAGATCGTCGCGCCGGGCCAGGGTAGGGCGGTGGAGTTTTCCGAGGCGCTCGCGCGCTAGGCTCCCTGCCTCGATAAGGGCCAGGCTAGACCACTCAATCCCCGGCGACGAAGAACGTCCATTGCCCGGTCGGCGTGATGCCGACTCGGTAGAAGATGTAGGCACCGAACTGCTTCATGTTGTCATAGTCGCTTGCGGTGACGATCTTGAACAACTCGACCCGCTGCCTGGCATCGAGCTTGTCCAGCGGCAGGGCGAAAAAATACGGCCAGACGTAGAGATCCTGCGGAGTGCCTGCATCGACGTGGACATAGCCGGCATTGAGCACCTCTTCCAGGATGGCGAGGATTTCCTGGCCTTCCGTGTCGCCCGAAAGCCCTTTCAGGAAGGCGATCGGGTCGCCCTCCATGTCGCCCAGCGACAATTGGGTCATCATGTCGCCCGCACCGATCAGCGGCCGCAGTCTTTCGATGTCGCCGCTCTTGCAGGCCTCGACGATCAGATCGTGCATGCGCCTGACCGGTTCCGGCAACTTGGCAAGGTCGTAGACGACTTCGGGCACAGGCGCGTCCGGATCGACATGCGGATTGGCCATCCCGCCATCGTCCGCTGGCCCTTTCGGTTCGGTTTGCTCTGGCTCGTCGGACGGAGTCGGCTGGCTGGCTGCAGGTGGTGTCGTGCCGAGCGGGCCGGGCATCGGCACGGTACTTCCAGGCGGCGACATTTCGCCGTCCGGCGGCGGTGTGACCGGCGAAGGCAGGTCTTCGCGCTTGATCTCGCTGAGGGCGTGAGCGGGACTGCTCGCAAGAAACAGTGCAAGGGGAATCGTGGCGCAGGAAGCAGTAAGCCAAATGCTGAGGACCAGGCCGCGCGGCTTGCCTGATATCGAAAAATTCACCGCCTGCTACTCCCTGGTTCCAGCCCATCCATGTGCCCGGACATGATGTCCGGCGGCGCGCCGTCGTCAAAGAACCGGGGTCAGTGCCGCAGCCTTTCGGGCTCGAAGGCCCCGGCAATCACCTTTTCACGCATGCGATCGAGCAGGGCAAGCGCCGAGGTCTCGCCATTGGTGCGCAGCATTTCGCCGAATGCCGTTTCGAGGGCTGCCTCGGCGATGATTTCCGGCTCGATCCCGGCCGACAATCCTTCCGCCCAGGCTTCGCTGTGGCTTTCCACGGCGGTCAGGCGCTTTTCTTCCCTGACCAGCGCGTCGATGTCGTTGACGCCATGTTCCATTGCGATGTCCACCCTTTCAAGCGGTGATCCGTTGGACAGGGATCAAGCTTGAGTTGTCCCTTTTACACGCAGGCGCAGTAAGTATTTGTAAATGCGACATTTTTTTGGTCGTTTTCTACAAATTCCGTCGCGTCCAGCAAACCTGCGTCCGATCCGTTTCAAACTTAGCCGATTAGGCCGGCCAAGGGGACGGAAACCTTCAGTTTGAGTTAATTTCACATTCGCGCGCTAACGTTTCGTTAACATAGTTGCAAAAGTGCAACATCAGGTTTGCACCAAGGCCTCACTCGAGGCAAGCGGAGAAGTGTCGAACGCGTCCGCCACCTACAGCGCCGGCGCTTGATGCCGGTTTGCCGGAACGGCAGCTGCCGCCGTCAGTTTCCGTAGCGAGAGGCTATGTCGCGAGATAGTGTCTCGCCTTCCTTCATGTAGCGGCTGATGGCTTCCGTCGCCGAGGCGGTGCATTGGGTATAAGTGCCGCCGAAGGACCGGTAGCCGCGGTTGAAGCTGGCGATGAAGCGGGCGCGCCGCTCCGGGTTCGGATTTTCCGATGCGATCAGTTTTTCCACCTCGGCTCGCCACCGGTCGCCTTTCTCGCCACACAGATTACGCAGGAAATGCAGAGAACCGAGCACTTCCGCCAGCCGCATCAGCCCAGGCTCGAATGGCGCTTCGGCGGCGATTGCCGGACGCACGCCGAAACTCACACTGACGGCGAGGCAGGCGGCGAGAAACGAGGACGTGCGGCTCATGAGGCTTTGTGCTGAAACAATTTGTCGCCTGCAAGGCGATTCTCTGGCTCAGGTCTCGCCGTCCTTGTTGGGGCCGAGTAGATCGTCGGCAATTTCAAACACTGCATCGGCGAGCGGCATCGCCGTCATTTCGGCCAGCGTATAGAAAGCCGCGGTTTCGGCGTCGTCGCTGGCCACCGCCTCGCCGCCGGCATAATTGGCCCCAAACACCGTCAGCCAATAGTCGACCGGATGCCCGTCGCCGCTGCCGTCGATGTGGATTTCCCGCAGCGGCCGGTAGCTGCGCGCCTGCAATCCGGTCTCTTCCAGCAATTCGCGCCGTGCTGCCTGTGCCAGCGTCTCGCCGGCTTCGACCTTGCCGCCGGGAAAGGCATAGAGGCCTTGCGAGGGCGGCCTGGCCCGCTTGACCAGTAGCACCGTGTTCTCGCGCACGACGCAGACCGAGACTGCCGGAATGATCTTGCGTGCTTCCATGGGCTCCGGATCGCTCGATTGGCATAGCCCGTTGTGGACCGGCCGTCGGCGAACAGCTTTAGCGGTTGCGAAAGGCGGGTTCCATGGCCACTTTCACATGCCACCAATTCGAGAGCTGAATTCATGTGCGGACGCTTTGCTTTGACAGCCACTCCGGACCAGACCGCCGCCTTTCTCGGCCTAGCGGAACTTGAGGAGTTTCCGGCCCGCTACAACATCGCGCCGACGCAGCCGGTGCTGATGGCGCTCGCCGGATTGCCGCAGGCGCCGGGCTCGAACCTGCCCGACCGCCGCTCGATGCTGGTGCGCTGGGGCCTGATTCCGGCCTGGGTCAGGGATACGCGTAACTTCCCGCTGCTGTTCAACGCGCGTTCCGAGGGGGCTTCGGAAAAGGCGTCGTTTCGCGCTGCCATGCGCCATCGCCGCGCCCTGGTACCGGCTTCGGGATTCTACGAATGGCACCAAACCGGTGGCAGAAGAGGGCAGCCCTATTGGGTGCAGCCAAGGCATGGCGGGCTTGTCGCCTTCGCCGGGCTCATTGAGACCTATGCCGAGCCGGGCGGCTCGGAAATGGACACCGGCGCCATTCTGACCGCCCACGCCAATGCCGATACTGCCCATATCTACGACCGCATGCCGGTAGTGATCCACCCCGACGATTTCGCGCGCTGGCTGGATTGCCGTACGCTCGAGCCGCGCGATGTGGCCGATCTACTGAGACCCGCCCAGCCCGATTTCTTCGAAGCGATCCCGGTTTCCGACCTCGTCAACAAGGTCGCCAATACCGGGCCGGAGATTCAGGAGAAGGGCGTCGTCAAGCCTGAGCCCGAGAAGGTCAAGCGCCAGAAGTCCAGCGCGAACGACAATCAGATGAGTTTATTTTAGCAAAAGCTACTATTGCTGGTTCGCAATCTTTTCCCGACGGCATTCTCAGGCAGCGCGCGGCGAAACGATCTTCTGCGCCGGCTTTTTCTTCTTCGCGGTGTGCAGAAGAGCTGCGACGATTGCTGCCGGGCCGATCGCCCGGTAGTGGCTGGCGAGCGCCGGTTGCTTGGCGCGGTTGGATTCTTGCTTAGGCATTGCTCTCTTCCCTGGTAACGTCTTCGTGTCTGCGTTTGCTGGCCGAATCCGACCAAATCGTGACGCTTGCTGATCTAGCCGGCGAATGTTTCATGACAGTGCCGACCTGTTTAATAAAATGTTTCAATGGCTCAATTCCTGTGAGCCAACGATATTTTTGGCGAAGGTAGCGACTTGACGGCAACACCGGGCAAGGCGATAAAGCCGGCCATGAGAACGTCTTTCGCCATTTGTGGCATTTGCATTATCGGCTAGCCTCGCGCTGGTCCTGGACGTTTTCGCCTCATCTCCTCCCAGATTGGACAAACGCCCCGGCCAGCAGGCTGGAGCCCGATTTGCGCCTCGGCGTAACCGACTCCATCCAGAGCACGATCCCAAAAGATCATGCTCAACCAAAGTAACGCACCGGGAACGCACGTATGTCTGACGCATCGAAGAGCCTGCGCCTCTACAATACGCTAACGCGGAGCAAGGAGGATTTCTTCCCGATCGATCCGCGCAACGTGCGCATGTATGTCTGCGGCCCGACGGTCTATGACTTCGCCCATATCGGCAATGCGCGGCCGGTGATCGTCTTCGACGTGCTGTTCCGTTTGCTGCGCCATCTCTACGGGCAAGCGCACGTCACTTACGTCCGCAACATTACGGACGTCGACGACAAGATCAACGCCCGCGCCCTGCGCGATTTCGGCGGCGAGATTGCCTCTGGCAAGCTGTCGCTGAACGAAGCGATCAGGCGGGTCACCGAAAAGACCGCCGGTCAGTTCCACAAGGACGTCGCGGCGCTCGGTTGCCTGGAGCCGACGGTCGAGCCGCGCGCCACGGAGTTCGTCGAGCCCAGGCCCGACGGCAAGGTCGACATGATCTTCTTGATTCAACGCTTGATCGAACGCGGCCATGCCTATGTCGCGGCTGGAGAAGTCCTGTTCGACACCGCTTCCATGCCGGACTACGGGCAGTTGTCGAAGCGCAATCTCGACGAGCAGCAGGCAGGCGCCCGCGTCGCCGTCGATGCACACAAGAAAAACCCCCAGGATTTCGTGCTCTGGAAATTGTCTTCGCCCGAGGAGCCGGGCTGGGACAGCCCGTGGGGCAGGGGTCGGCCGGGCTGGCACATCGAGTGCTCGGCGATGTCGGCCGCCTATCTCGGCGAGGTGTTCGACATCCATGGCGGTGGTCTCGACCTGATCTTTCCGCACCACGAGAACGAGATCGCGCAGTCGCGTTGCGCCCACGGCACCGAAACGATGGCCAAGGTGTGGATGCACAACGGTTTCCTGCAGGTCGAAGGTCAGAAGATGTCCAAGAGCCTGGGCAATTTCTATTCGATCACCGAATTGCTGGAGACGGAGACCTTTGGCGGCCGCAAATGGCCGGGCGAGGTGCTCAGGCTGGCGATGCTGATGACGCACTATCGCGAGCCGATCGACTTTTCCGTGCGCAAGCTGGAAGAGGCGGAGAATACGCTGCGTAAATGGAAGCGGGCGGCGGATGAAGCGCGTTATGAAATGAACCTTCCACATAATTTTGTGAGGGCACTTTCGGATGACCTTTCGACACCACATGCTTTTTATGTGCTCGCGGAGCTCGCATCCGATGCTAGCAAGGGTCTGGGGTTAGAGAGTTCGGAAACTCCCTTCGCTGAAATTGACGGCGATCCAATTGACGTCGAATTTAAGTTGAATGCCGCTGCTGAATTGAAGGCAGCGCTGTTGTTTCTTGGGTTCGATTTTGCGGAAGCTAAAGTTACCGAACAGGCCATTGTTGAGGCTATTGAGGCCCGTCTCACCCTGATCGCCGCCAAGAACTGGGCCGAAGCCGACCGCATCCGCGACGAGCTTTTGGCGCAAGGCATCCAATTGAAGGACGGCAAGGATCCCGTCACTGGCGAACGCATTACCACTTGGGAGGTGAAGCGGTGAGGGTGGCGCCAAGCACCCCCCTCTGCCCTGCCGGGCATCTCCCCCTCAAGGGGGGAGATTGGACGTCACTTCGGCTTTCGCCAATCGCCTGCGTTGATGATTGGGCGCCTCCGGTGAGGCTGCCGATCTCCCCCCTTGAGGGGGAGATGTCCGGTAGGACAGAGGGGGGCGAACCGCGATGACGCATTTCCCAGTACCCTCCAACAGCCGCAGCAATGCGCGCAAGATGCGCAGAACCATGACCGACGCCGAGCTGAAGCTTTGGAACGAGATAAGAGCGCACAGGCTGATGGGACTAGCTTTCAGGCGGCAGATGCCCATCGCCGGCTACATCGTCGATTTCGCCTGCCCGGCGAAAAAGCTGATCGTCGAGTTGGATGGTTCTCAGCACGCTCGGGCCGAAGCTTCGGCATCCGACGCCGCGAGAACAGCTAGGCTTGAGGCGTTAGGCTGGACCATCCTGCGTTTCTGGAACGACGACGTCATCCGCAATATCGACAATGTCTGCCAGCACATCGTGATCGAGGCCGGTCTGGCCCGTGCCGAAATGCCGGCCGACGAACCTGGAAGGGAGGCAGTTCCATGATCGATCATCTCGGCATCACCGTTTCAGATTTCGACGCGTCGAAGGCTTTTTACGACAGGGCGATGGCGCCGCTCGGCGCCTCGCTGCTCTACATGGTGCCGCAGGAATATACCGGCGGCGCCAAGGTCGGCGGCTACGGCCGCGACCGGCCGGTGTTTTGGCTGCACGCCGGCAAGGACAAGCCGAAGGATCATCAGCATGTCGCTTTCACCGCGCGCAGCCGCGCCGAGGTCGATGCCTTTCACGCCGCTGCGATCGCCGCCGGCGGCAAGGACAATGGCGGGCCGGGCCTGCGACCGCACTACCACCCCAACTATTACGCTGCCTTCGTCTTCGATCCGGACGGCAACAATATCGAGGCGGTCTGCCATGCTCCGGAGTAATGCGCGATGAGCCTCGACAACAAACCGGTGTATTCAGGCGGCTGCCAGTGCGGCGCGGTGCGCTTCCGCGTCGAAGGCGCGCTCGGCGATGCTTCCGTCTGCCATTGCCGCATGTGCCAGAAGGCGAGCGGCAATTTCTACCTGCCGCTGGTCTCGGTGCGCGGCGCAAGGCTCGATTGGACGCGCGGCGAGCCCAAACGCTTCCGCTCGTCCAATGCGGCGTTGCGCGGTTTCTGCGCCGAATGCGGCACGCCGCTGACCTTCGAAGCGCCCGACGGCGTGGCGCTCGCCATCGCCACATTCGACCAGCCCGAGGAGATCGCCCCGACCATCCAATGGGGTGTCGAAGCCAAGCTCCCCTACGTGGATCACGTCCACGAATTGCCCGGTGAGGAAACGATGGCCGACGTCTCGTCGGCCTCCTATCTCGCCGATCTCGTCTCCTACCAGCATCCCGACCACGACACCGAACAATGGCCGCCGGAGGAAAAATCATGACCGAAACCGTTCGTACCGGCGGCTGCCAGTGCGGCGCCGTGCGCTTCCGCATCCACGGCGCGCTCGGCCGCCCCTCGATCTGCCATTGCCGCATGTGCCAGAAACAGTTCGGCTCGTTTTTCGGCGCGCTGGTGACGGTGCCGAGCGACGGCGTCGAATGGCTGCGCGAGGAGCCGAGTTACTTTCAGTCGTCGGTCAACATCGATCGCGGCTTCTGCGCCCGCTGCGGCACACCGCTGACCTACCGCCAGCCCGGCGCGCTGGAGATCGCAATCGGCGCCTTCGACGACCGTTCCGATCTGGCGCCGCAGATCCAGGTCAACTACGCCGCCAGGCTGCCCTGGGTCGAGACGATCTTCGACGCGCGGATCCATGACGACCCGGATTTCTACGCGCGACAGGAATCCATCATCTCCTTCCAGCATCCCGATCACGAGACGGCCAACTGGCCGCAGCAGGGCCTGAAATTATGAGCAGCGAATTCCGTACCCTCTATGCCGAGATCGAGGCTTTCGAGTCCGGCATGCTCGACGTTGGCGATGGCCATCAGGTCTATTGGGAGCGCTCAGGCACCCGCGGTGCCAAGCCGGCTGTGTTCCTGCATGGCGGGCCGGGCGGCACCATTTCGCCAAAGCACCGGCGGCTGTTCGATCCGAAGCTGTACGATGTCATCCTGTTCGACCAGCGCGGCTGCGGAAAATCGACGCCCAATGCCTCGCTTGAAGCCAACACCACCTGGCACCTGGTCGCCGACATCGAGCGCCTGCGAAAAATGTGCGGCTTCGACAAATGGCTGGTGTTCGGCGGCTCGTGGGGTTCGACGCTGGCGCTGGCCTATGCCGAGAAACACCCCGAGCGGGCCAGCGAACTGGTCGTGCGCGGCATCTACACGCTGACTCGCGCCGAACTCGAATGGTACTACCAGTTCGGTGTGTCAGAGATGTTCCCCGACAAGTGGGAGCGGTTTCTGGCGCCGATCCCGGAGGCTGAGCGTGGCGACATGATGGCCGCCTATCGCAAACGGCTGGTCGGCAGCGATCCTGTGGCGCAGGTCGAGGCCGCTCGCGCCTGGAGCCTATGGGAGGGCGAGACGATCACTTTGCTGCCGGAACCGGAAACCAGCGATCCCTTCGGCCAGGATTATTATGCCCTGGCTTTCGCCCGCATCGAGAACCACTATTTCGTCCATGCCGGCTGGCTGGAAGAGGGACAGCTGCTGCGCGATGCATGGAAGCTTAAGGATATCCCGGGTACCATTGTTCACGGCCGCTACGACATGCCGTGCCCGGCGCGCTACGCCTGGGCGCTGCACAAGGCGTGGCCGAAAGCGGATTTCCATCTGATCGAAGGCGCCGGCCACGCCTATTCGGAGCCGGGCATCCTCGACAGGCTGATCCGCGCAACGGACATGTTTGCCGGGAAATGACCATGGCTCGCGAGCGCCTTTATCTGTTCGACACTACGCTGCGCGATGGTCAGCAGACGCCGGGTATCGACTTCTCCGTCGAGGACAAGATCGCCATCGCCAAGCTGCTCGACGAGTTCGGCATCGACTACGTCGAGGGCGGCTACCCCGGCGCCAATCCAACCGACACCGCCTTCTTTGCCGAGCGTCGCACGGCGGATGCCAAGTTCGTTGCCTTTGGCATGACCAAACGGCCAGGAGTGTCGATCTCGAACGATCCCGGCCTTGCCACGCTGGTCCAGTCGAAGTCGGATGCCATCTGCTTCGTCGCCAAGAGTTGGGACTACCATGTCCGCGTCGCTCTCGGCTGCACCAATGAGGAGAACCTCGAGGCGATCAAGGCCTCGGTCGAGGCGGCGCTCACGGCCGGCAAGGAGGCAATTGTCGACTGCGAGCATTTCTTTGACGGCTTCAAGGCCAACCCCGATTATGCGCTGGCCTGCGCCAGGACGGCTTATGAAGCCGGCGCGCGCTGGGTGGTGCTGTGCGACACCAATGGCGGCACGCAGCCCTCCGAGGTGCGCGCCATCGTCGAAAAGGTGATCGCGGCCGGCATACCGGGCGACCATCTCGGCATCCACGCCCATGACGACACCGGTCAGGCGGTGGCAAATTCGCTTGCCGCCGTCGAGGCCGGCGTGCGCCAGATCCAGGGCACGCTGAACGGCATCGGCGAGCGCTGCGGCAACGCCAACCTGATCTCGATCGTGCCGACATTGGCGTTGAAGCCGGCCTTTTCCCGCCGCTTTGCTACAGGCATTTCGGCAGAGGCGTTGACCGGTATATCGCGCCTGTCCCGCGCCTTCGACGAGTTGCTGAACCGCGCCCCGGAAGCGCAGGCTCCCTATGTCGGCGCCTCCGCTTTCGCCACCAAGGCCGGCATCCATGCCTCGGCGCTGGCCAAGGAGCCGGCGACCTACGAGCATGTGCCCCCAGAGACGGTCGGCAACCGCCGCCGTGTCATGGTTTCTGACCAAGGCGGCAAGGCCAATTTCCTCGCCGAGCTGAAACGGCGCGGCATCGACATACCCCGGGATGACCATCGCCTCGACGCGCTGATCGCTGTGGTCAAGGAACGTGAGGCGGAGGGCTACGCCTACGAAGGCGCCGACGCCAGCTTCGAGCTTCTGGCGCGCAAGATGCTGCACGGCCTGCCGGAATTCTTCCGCGTCACCTCGTTCCGCTGCATGGTCGAGCGCCGCTTCGACGCCAACGGCCAGCTGAAGACGGTCTCGGAGGCGATTGTGAAAGTGCTGGTCGAGGGCGAGGAGAAGATGTCGGTCGCCGAAGGCCACGGCCCGGTCAACGCGCTCGACATTGCGCTGCGCAAGGATCTCGGCAAATTCCAGAGCGAGATCGCCGATCTCGAGCTGGCCGACTTCAAGGTGCGTATCCTCAATGGCGGCACCGAGGCGATCACCCGCGTGCTGATCGAATCGCATGACGGCACCGGCGCGCGCTGGTGGACGGTCGGCGTCTCCGAAAACATCATCGATGCTTCGTTCCAGGCGCTGATGGATTCGATCGTCTACAAGCTGATGAAGAACCGCGACATGGCGGGATTGGCGGCGGCGGAGTAGCGTTGAACCATCAGCGAGACTCCATTGATCCATCAGCAGTTTGCGATGGTTTTGGGCAAGCCGCTGGCGCATAGCCTTGGGCCATGACTACCCAAGCACTTCAAATCGAGGCCGACACCAAAGCTCGTCGCGGCTTCCTGCTGGCGCTCGGCGCCTACCTGCTTTGGGGGCTGCTGCCCTTCTATATGAAGGCTGTCGCTCATCTGCCTCTGGCCGAAGTCATCGCCCACCGCGTCGTCTGGTCGGTGCCGATCGCGGCCGCTGTCCTGGTCTGGGCCGGCCGCACTGCCGATTTCAAAGCGGCAGTTCGCTCGCCGCGCATCATTTCGATGGCGGTGCTGACGGCGGCGCTGATCTCGGTCAACTGGGGCATCTATGTCTGGGCGATCGCCGTCGACCGCACCATCGAGACGGCGCTCGGCTACTACATCAACCCGCTGGTCAGCGTCGTTGTCGGCGCGCTGCTGCTCGGCGAGCGGCTCGACCGCCTGCAAATCGCGGCGGTGGTGCTGGCGGCAATCGCGGTCGCGGTGCTGACCATCGACGCCGGCAAGCTGCCCTGGGTATCGCTGGTGCTGGCCTTTTCCTTTGCCGCCTATGGCTTCTTCCGCAAGACGCTGCCAATCGGCCCGAGCCAGGGCTTCCTGCTTGAAGTGCTGCTGCTGTCGGTGCCGGCACTCGGCTACATCACCTTCCTGATCGCCACAGGACAGGATCATTTCGTCTCCAGCTCGCTGAACGACACCGCCTTGCTGATTGGCTGCGGTCCGGTCACCGCCGTGCCGCTGCTGTTGTTTGCGTTCGGCGCCCGGCTGCTGCGCCTCTCCACCATCGGCATCATGCAATATATCGCGCCGACGATCGTCTTTTTGATCGCGGTGCTGATTTTCGGCGAACCCTTCGGCACCGTTCAGGCCATAGCCTTCGGACTGATCTGGGCGGCCCTGGCGATGTACTCCTGGTCGATGTTTTCTTCGGCGCGCAAGATCGTTGCCGCATCCGCTCGAGCCGCGTAACGAAGAAAGGCGGCTGGCGGGCCTAATGCCGGCAGCCGCCTCTTTAACGATCGCTCAGTGCTTCGGCCCGAAGCCGGGATAGGGCTGCAGCGGCACGACGGCGGCAATGTCCATCATGCCGGCCTTGACCAGCGGCAAGGTTGCGAGATGGCTGCGCACGTCGGCATCGCTGTCGGCCTCGAACATCATGCCGCTGCCGGGAATGTCGCCTCGATTCCACACCTGACGCGCGGCGCCTTCGGCATAGAGCGTGCGGCGCTGCTCGGCCTCGCCAGGCAGCAGCGGCGCGAAATCGGCGTCGGTGAACTTTTCGGTGTTGCGCGCAAGAAGGGCAAAGAACTGCATCGGAATCTCCTGATGTTGGCCGTTGGAATGGCGAAAATATTCGCTTCGGCTGGCCAGACAGTCCAAGACTGATTAGGCTAAAGTTGAGACCTTGTGGGACTTTAGCATCGGAGCAACAATGTTCGACCTGCGCCAGCTCCGCTATTTCATCACGGTGGCCGAAACCGGCAACGTCGGCCGTGCCGCCGAATTGCTGCACATCTCGCAGTCGCCGCTCAGCCGTCAGATCATGCAGCTGGAGGAGCAACTGGGCGTGGTATTGTTCGAGAGGGCGAGGCAGCGTGTTCATCTCAATCCCGAAGGCCGCGCCTTTCTTACCGAGGCGCGTGCGCTGCTGGCCCATGCAAGACGGCTGGAGGAGCTCGGCCGCAATCTCGCCAGCGGTACGGTCGGCCGTCTCGCTGTCGGCTATGTCGAAGGCGCGGTCCATGCCGGGCTTGTCGCTCGGATGCTGCGCCAGTTTCGCCGCGACCGGCCCGAATTTCATCTTCAACTGAAGGGCGAGCGTTCCGCCGCGCAGATCGAAGCGCTGCGCGAACGATCGCTCGATCTGGGCCTCGTCTACACGCCTCCTTCTGCCGACGATCCCGACATCGCCGCCATGCTCATCATGCGCGAGGCGCTGGTTCTGGCGATGCCGGAAGGCGATCCATTGGCCGATATCGCGGAGATACTGCCGCAGCAACTGGACGGACGTACGTGGATCACGGTGGTGCGCCAGCCTGACGACACCAACCGCAGCCAATTTCTCGCCGCTTGCGCGAAGGCCGGCTTCCTGCCCGAGATTGCCTATGAGACGACCGATCCGTTGACGTCATTGGGATTGGTCAGCGCCGGACTTGGGCTGGCGACGGTGCAGGCCAGCCTGCGGAGTGCCGCGCCGCCTCAGATCGTATTTCGCGATCTGCCGTGGTTCGAACGCACGGTCTCGATCCATCTCGCCTGGCGGCGTCAGGACAAGCGTGCGGTCATTGCGGACTTAAGGAGGGCGGTAGGGCGGGGGTGAATAGTGAATGGTGAATAGTGAATAGTCAGTAGGGGATAGACAGGCGCCGGTTCGGAAAGTCTTGTACTTCACCATTCACCATTCACCATTCACTCTACATCTTATCAATCACCGACTGCACGCCCTCCGTCGGTGCGTCGACGGAGGATCCCGCCACCATGATGGCGGCGACGATTGCTTCCGGGTCCTCGACCACCAGCGGCTTGACCCGTTGCGCCGTGTGGATGAAGCCCTCCGTTGCCATGTGGTCGAGCAACGCCAGCATCGGATCCCAGAACCCTCCGACGTTGCCGAAGACGATCGGCTTGCGGTGATGGCCGAGCTGCGCCCAAGTCATGATCTCGACGATCTCCTCGACGGTGCCGATGCCGCCGGGCAACGCCACAAAGGCGTCGGATTTCTCGAACATCCTGTGTTTGCGCTCGTGCATGTTGTCGGTGATGACGAGCTCGTCGAGCCGGTTGAGCGCGGTTTCGGTCGCCTCCCGGTTGATCAGAAAACGTGGAATTATGCCGGTTACCTTGCCGCCGGCCTTTAATGCCCCTTCAGCGACGGCACCCATGATACCTTTAGTGCCGCCGCCATAAATCAGACGCAGGCCGGACTTGGCGATCGAGCGGCCAAGCAGGTGTCCGGCCTTGATATAGGTCTCATCTCGGCCCGGGGACGAGCCGCAATAGACGCAGACAGATCGAATCGTGTTCATGTTATGATTGGTGATAGGGACTATTGGCATGGTCAAGCCCTGGGGCGGGCTTTTTCTTGTCGGCTTTGGTAAAACAGGCTAGACCGAAATTAGGTGGCTAAGGGGCAGGGAAACATGGCAATTAATCCATTGAAGGCGTTTTTGTTCGCGGCTGGCGGCTCTGTCGCCGCGGCGGGAACCGCCTATGTATCGGGCGCACTCGACCCGTATCTCAATTCCGCCCCGCCTGCGGAGGTCGCGGCGCTGACGCCGCCGGCTTCGAAACCGGCCGCTCCGGCGACCGAGGGCCGGCTGCCGCCTGCGCCCGCCGCGTCCACCGATGCGGCAGCGCCCGCCGCCCCGGCCGCAGCAGGTGCAATCGTGCCGACCTTCGACATCGTGCGTGTCGAAAGCAACGGCTCGATCGTCGTCGCCGGCAATGCGGCGCCCAACGCCAAGGTCGAGATTCTCAACGGTTCGACTGTGCTCGGCTCGACGGTCGCCGGTTCCGACGGCGCCTTTGCCATTATTCTCGACGATCCGCTGAAGCCCGGCGACTACACGATCACACTGCGCTCGACGGCTGGCAATGTCGTGATCGCCTCGGCGCAGACCGCCGTCGTTTCGATCCCCCAGAATTCTACCGGCCAAGTTCTGGCAATGGTCGAGGAGCCGGGCAAGCCGTCCGAACTGCTCACTGTTCCAGCCCCTCAGGCAAAATCTGATGCCTCGCCGCCTGCCACCGGCACCGAACTGCCGGCCGCCGCCGGGCCGGCGCCAGCCGCCCCGGCCGCCATTGCAGCCGCACCGGTTCCGGCAGCGCCCGCCACACCGGCAGCGCCTGCTGCTCCCGCGGCGGAGCCCAAGATCGTCGTCGAAGCCGTCGAAATCGACGGCAACAAGATTTTCGTTGCCGGCGTCGCTGATCCCGGCCGCAAGGTGCGCGCCTATGCCAACGATATCCTGCTCGGCGACGCGAAGACCTCGCCCGACCGCCACTTCCTGGTCGAAGCGACACGCGACATTCCGGTCGGCACCTACACCATTCATGTCGACGCGCTCGACGCCGACGGGGTGACGGTGGTGGCTCGTGCCGCCGTGCCGTTCGAACGCGAGCCGGGCGAGGCGGTTGCCGCCGTCGCGCCCGCCGAGCCAAAGCCTGCCGAGATAAAACCAGCCGAGCCGAATGCTCCGGCGACCAAAGCCGCGCCGGCTACGCCGGCAACAGCCGCCGAAACGCCCGCAACTGCGCCCACTCCTGCCACCGAGGCCCCGGCCGAAATGGCCGCCACAACGCCTTCGGGCGAAACTCCTGAGACCGTGTCCCCTAAGCTCGAACATGCCGATGGCGCAGTCATTATCCGCCGCCATGACACGCTGTGGCGGATTTCGCGGCGGGTATATGGCCAGGGCATGCGCTACTCGACCATCTATCTCGCCAACCAGGACCAGATCAGCAATCCGAACCGCATCTGGCCGGGGCAGGTGTTCAAGGTGCCGGAGAAATCGAAGGAAGGCGAGCCCGCCGATCTCAAGGCAATGGGTGACCAGATGACGACGGCGCCAGCCAAGGCCGAGTAGCGTTCTGCCCATCAGGATAGCTTGCGGCAGGGCCAGTCATCGTTTATCGCCGATGGACGATGACCGAATCCCCCCTCGTAACGGACCGACGCCGCGCGGCAGATGAACACGCGCCGGCCAACTGCACGCCGGCCAACTGCACGCCGGATAGCCGCGCCGTCGCTGTCCGGCTCGCGGCCCTTTCGCATCCAGCGCGGATCGACATTCTCAAACACCTTTCCGCAAACCGTTCCTGCTGCTGCCGCGAGGTCGTCGAGCATCTCGACCTGGCGCAGTCCACCGTTTCCCAGCATTTGAAGATACTGGTCGAGGCCGGGCTGATCCGCTTCGAGCCTGACCGCCAGCGCTCGCGCTATGAACTCGACCGTGCCGCGCTCGCCGATGTTTCCGCATCGTTAGCCGCGCTGGTCGATTCCTGCTGCTCCGGCCGCTAAATATAAAAGGTAAACAAGAATGGCCGAGAAAACCGTTTCCGCCGATTCCGGCTCGACCTTCAGAACATTGCGCAATCTCTGGCCGTATATGTGGCCGGCCGACCGCGCCGATCTGAGGGCGCGCGTGGTGTGGGCAACCGTACTGCTGGTTGTCGCCAAGCTGACCCTGGTGGCCGGACCCTATTTCTTCAAATGGGCGACGGACGCGCTGGCCGGCGATAGCAAATCGCCGCCGCCGCTGCCGGACTTCCTGCTGGCGCCGGTCATGCTGGTCGTCGCCTACAATGCCGTGCGGCTGGTGCAGCTCGGCTTCAACCAGTTGCGCGACGCCCTGTTTGCACGGGTCGGCCAGCATGCGGTGCGCCGGCTCGCCTTCCGCACCTTCGTGCACATGCACGAACTGTCGCTGCGCTTCCACCTCGAACGGCGCACCGGCGGACTGTCGCGCGTCATCGAGCGCGGCACCAAGGGCATCGAGACGATCGTCCGCTTCACCATGCTGGCGACGGCGCCGACGATCGTCGAATTCGCGCTCACCGCCGGCATCTTCGCCGTCACCTATGGCTGGCTATACGTCTTTGTGATCGCGGTCACGGTCTGGCTCTATGTCTGGTTCACCGTCAGGGCGAGCGATTGGCGTATTTCGATCCGCCGCGAGATGAACGACAGCGACAATGAAGCCAGCACGAAGGCGATCGATTCGCTGCTCAACTACGAAACAGTCAAATATTTCAACAATGAAGCCATGGAGGCCGAGCGCTTCGACCGTTCCACGGCGCGCTATGAGGTGGCGGCGACCAGGACCTGGACCTCGCTTGGCTGGCTGAACTTCGGCCAAGGCGTCATCTTCGGCATCGGCATGGCCGTCGTCATGGTGCTGTCGGCGCTCGAGGTGAAGGCAGGCACACAGAGCGTCGGCGATTTCGTCTTCGTCAACGCCATGCTCATGCAGCTTTCGGTGCCGCTGAATTTCATCGGCATGATCTACCGCGAAATTCGCCAGGGCCTGACCGACATCGAAAACATGTTCGATCTGCTCGACGTCAAGCGCGAGATCGTCGATCGGCCGGGCGCCAAGCCACTGGTCGTCGAAGCCGGCAAGGTCGAGTTCCGTGACGTGCATTTTTCCTACGACCCCAACCGCAAGATCCTGAAGGGCATCAGCTTCGAGGTGGCGGCCGGCAAGACGGTGGCCATCGTCGGCCCCTCCGGAGCCGGAAAGTCGACCATTTCGCGGCTTTTGTTTCGTTTCTACGACATTCAGCGCGGCAAGATTCTGATCGACGGCCAGGACATTCGCGACGTCAAGCAGGAGAGCTTGCGCGCCGCCATCGGCATGGTGCCGCAGGACACGGTGCTGTTTAACGACACCATCGCCTACAACATCCGCTACGGCCGCATCGGCGCCAGCGAGGAGGATGTGCGCAAGGCGGCAGAACTGGCCCAGATCGGACCGTTCATCGAGCGGCTGCCCGACGGCTATCGCTCAATGGTCGGCGAGCGCGGGTTGAAACTGTCCGGCGGCGAGAAGCAGCGGGTGGCGATTGCCCGCACCATCTTGAAGGCACCGCCGATCCTGATGCTCGACGAGGCGACCTCGGCGCTGGACAGCCACACCGAGCAGGAGATCCAGGCGGCACTCGACCTGGTCAGCCAAGGCCGCACCACCCTCGTCATCGCCCATCGGCTGTCTACAGTGATTTCGGCCGACGAGATCATCGTCCTGCAGGACGGCCAGATCGCCGAGCGCGGCACCCATGCCGCCTTGATGGCCAAGCGCGGCCTTTATGCATCCATGTGGGACCGCCAGCGCGAGGCAAGCGAGGCCGAGGAGCGGCTGCGCATTGCCCGCGAAAGCGACGAGTTCGGCGTCGTCGTCCGCCGCCGCACCTCGGAGGTGAGCTGAAAATTCGTGCTTGACCTCAACTTAAGTTGAGATCGTAGACCGTTTTGGATCGCAGCAAGATGCGTCGTTCAAAACGGAGACAATCGATATGAGTGAGATAAATCAGGCAGTTAGTGGCGGCAGCGTATTCCGGGTGGACAAGTTTGTTGTTCCGGCCAACGCCCGCGAGGAGATTCTTGCCAAGGTCCGGATGACGCATGAATTGCTGCGCCAGCAGCAAGGGTTCGTCCAGGATTTCCTGCTTGAGCAATTCTCGGGGCCGGGCGAGTTCAACCTCGTGACCATTGTCGAATGGGAAGGGCAGGCCGCTGTCGACAAGGTCGTGCCGATCATCAAGGCTGCGCATGAGCGCATCGGCTTCAATCCTCAGGAGACCATTGCGCGACTTGGCGTCAAGGCAGATATCGCCAACTATCAGCGGATTCCCGGGGTGTAAGCTCTTCTACGGCCAGCCCGCGCCCGGCGCGGTAGCCTCGATGCTGAGCACCTGGCCGGTACGGGCATCGCTGATCATATGTTCGAAGCCGCGCCATTCGGCGGCGACGATGAACAGCGTTTTTCCCTCGCTGCCGCCGAGCATGCAGGCAAAGCAGCCGCGGTCGACATCGACGCTTTCGAGCATCGCGCCGCCCTCGCGCACCCGCACGCAATGCCGGTTCGGAACATCGGCGTACCACGCCGCACCTTCGGCATCGAGGCAGATGCCGTCGGGAAAACCGTTGCCGAGATTGGCCCAGATCCTGCGGTTGGAAAGGTGGCCATCGGCAGCGATGTCGAAGGCGGTCAGCCGGTTGGCGTGGGACTCGGCAACGATCAGCGTCTTGTTGTCAGGCGTCACCGCCATGCCATTGGCGAAGGCGAGGTTCTCAGCCACCTGCTGAACCGAGCCATCAGGTGCAACTTGCACGATGGTGCCGGGGCCGAAATGCTGGCCGGGAGCCGGAGCAGGCCCACCGCCATTGACGTATATGTTGCCGCGCCCATCGACCACGATCTCGTTCCACGGGCTCTTCGACAGGTGTCTCAGATCGGCATGGGTGACCAGCCTCCCGTCTGCCTCCTGCCTGAGGACCAGCCCTTCGCGGCCGGAGACGACAAGCAGGCGCCCGTCCGGAAGCCAGTCAATGGAATAGGGCAGGGTGGCCGGCACGGTGAGCACGGTCTCGCTGTTGCCCAGAGCGTCAACGGCGATTATCTGGCCTGTGCCCCAGTTGCAGAACCACAGCCGGCCATCGTGCCAGCGCGGCGACTCGCCGAAGGCCAAGCCGTTCATCACCACTTGCACTTGCCTAGCTGCTGATTTCTGCATGGGCCGAGAACCTCCGGGTTTGCGCAAATCGTCATGGCTGAAAGGCCGATGAGAGGCGCTGTCTTGCCAAGGACGGGCGAGAGTGCTGCGTTCCGACAATGAGGATGGCGACGGCGTCGTTTATATTTGACCTGAGTAGCCGCACGGAACCGCGCGATGCGCCGTGCGCCTCCACTCATCTTTCTTCAATGAAGTATAACCGGCCGGTGCTTGCGGACGGGAAAGTCAAATGCAAGAATCACGTTGGCCCGCAGAAATCCTGTTGTGGCAAGCAGGAAGGGCGTTTGGCGTGTTCGAAAGATTTTCCCGCTGGGCCAAGAAGAAATTTCAGCGATCAGCGACCATTTCACCGGCTCGGTCCAAGCAGTCATTCCCAGGCAAGCCATCATCTTCGGTGATCGTGCCGCGCTCAGTCGTGGAAGACGCGGCCGACAATCCTTTCGGTCTCATTGTAGCCGTCAGAGAATTCGTCGAAGCCATGGTCTCGCAAGGCCTTTACCGTTCCACCGAAATCAGCCCCAAGGCAATGCAGGCCTGTCATGCCGATGACTATTTGGCTGAGGTCAACAATGGCGGCCATAGCCAGTTCATCTATAATTCTGGCGAAGAACTCGACACCGTCATTGCCGACGCACGCACCGCCCTCGCTGAGATGGGCGCGCACGGACAACTGGCGACTTTGGACCAAATGGCTGCCTGGGTCGCGGAGCACCCCGAGGAGACTGAGGAACAGACAGGCTTCGAAGGAGGTACTGACGATAAGCTCAGTACGCTCGACCGTCTATTCTACCAAGCCGATCAGGTCGCATCGATGCTCGCTCTATCGGCTCGCTGGATAAACTCATGGCCTGAACTCGCAATCGTTGAGGATGCCGACTACGGAGAAGCCATCCATCAGCTGGCCGTGACCAATCCACGGCGCGAGCCGAGGCTACTCCATCGTTCTGTTGGCAAGCTGGTCAACCAAATGACGGGCTGGCGTGATGTCGGCGTCGGCCTTGCATGCGCCGAGGCGCCAAGGCCCGAGGTCAAGCTGGCGCTCGGCATGGCAAGGGTGCTGGACGTCGAGGGCGAAAAACTGTTGGCTTTTCAGCTGCGCACCAATGCCAAGGAGCCGCGTCTAGCCGTCGCCACGCCCGCGCATGCGGCCGTCTATGAATATATCGCCCCGGAGGATCCGTCTGTCGCGCGTCCGGGCGAGAATCCATTCGCTGCCGGCGCCCCGCGCGTCGGCAAGAGACTTGGCCGTGTTGAAGCGCAGGCAATAGAAATGGTGCTCGAATTGGCCGCAGCCTATCATGCGCCGGTCGCTGTCGACCTCTTGCTGCGCAGAGCCGGGTTCGATCCGACCGATGCTGTCGTCTCTGCGAACTCGGTCGTGCCTAGGGAAGGCGGCGCGGTTGTGAACTGGGTGGTTATGGCCGACGAGCATGTATTCCTCCTCCAGTCGACCCCGAAAGGCGGCGTGCTACGCGGCAGCCACGAAGAGAGCTTGGCGGAGGCCGATCGGCGCGAACTCGAGGAGTATTTCGAGCAAGCGGCGGCAGCGGGTGCCTGAGTGGATTTCGCTTGGCCGTTCTGAGACGGCGACGACCGCCACCTCCAAGCGCACCCATTGTCGCGTTGCGACCGCGGGGTGTTTCCGCTATTGAGGCCGGACTTGGAACCAAGGTTGCCCTCATCCCATGAGCCTCGTCGACACGATCAAGAATGCGTTCGTTCCGATCCATCGCGAGGGTTATCCCTTTATCGCCGCGTTCGGCGCGGCGACGCTCTTTCTTGGCTATTTCTCCTCGACCCTGTTCTGGATCGGTCTCATCCTGACCGCCTGGTGCGCCTATTTCTTCCGCGATCCCGAGCGTGTCACGCCGATCGACGACCGGCTGGTTGTCAGCCCTGCCGACGGCATCGTCTCGGCGGTCGGCCCGGCCGTGCCGCCGCGCGAGCTCGGCCTAGGTGGTGGTGAAATGACCCGCATCTCGGTGTTCATGAACGTCTTTTCCTGCCACGTGAACCGCTCCCCGGTGCGTGGCCGCATTTCCAGGATCGAGCATCGGCCAGGAAAATTCCTCAATGCCGAACTCGACAAGGCAAGCACCGAGAACGAGCGCAACGGGCTGGTCATCGAAAGCCCCAATGGAACGGTCGCCGCGGTGCAGATCGCCGGCCTGGTAGCGCGGCGCATCGTCTGCTGGGCCGAGCCCGGCGGCGCCATTGGCACCGGCGAGCGCTTCGGGCTGATCCGCTTTGGCTCGCGCGTCGATGTATTCCTGCCCTCGACCGCGACGCCGCGCGTCGCCGTCGGCCAGACCGCGGTCGGCGGTGAGACGGTGCTGGCGGAATTCGGCGGCGTTGCCGCAACGCCGCTCGTGCGGATCTCCTGACCGGTGGCGCCGCCGTTCAAGAAATTCGAGGCGCATGGCGGCGGTGGCCCGCGCATTCGCGAAATCCCGATGCGCATGGTGCTGCCCAACCTGGTCACTGTGCTCGCCATTTGCGCCGGCCTGTCCGGTATTCGCTTCGGCTTTGAGGGCCGCTTCGAGCCAGCGGTGGTGATGGTGCTGCTCGCCGCCTTCCTCGATGGTATCGACGGCCGTCTGGCGCGAATGCTGAAGGCGACTTCCAAATTCGGCGCCCAGATGGATTCGCTGGCCGATATCGTCAATTTCGGCGTGGCACCGGCGCTGGTGCTCTATGCCTTTCTGCTCGACAGGGCAGGTTCGCCGGGCTGGATCGCGGCCCTGCTGTTCACCATCGCCTGTGGGATGAGGCTTGCCCGCTTCAACGTGCTCGACGAAGAGCTCGACCGTCCGCAGTGGCAGACCGAATATTTCGTTGGCGTGCCGGCGCCGGCGGGTGCGGTGCTGGTGATGCTGCCGCTCTATCTGTTCTTCCTCAGGCTTGGCCTTGAACCCAGCCGCCTGACAGCCTTCATTGCCACCGGCTTTACAATATTGGTGGCGTTCCTGCTGGTCAGCAGACTGCCCGTCTATTCCGGCAAGAGCGTCAGGATACCGGGCGACAGGGTGCTGCCGATCATCCTCGCAGTCGTCCTCTACGTCCTGCTTTTGATGACCTATCCCTGGTATACGCTGACGGCCTCGGTTGCCGGCTATCTGCTCTTCTTGCCGTTCAGCGTGCGCGCCTATTCGAGACGCGCCAAGCGCGAAGGCGAGAAGGTGCCGTCCTCGGACATCGGCTGACAGATTTGGTGCCAATTCGTCCTGCGCCTGGCAGTGCACGAAAAGGGTCACCAGTTTAGATCAGGGAGCCGCTCACCGAGGACGCGGCGCTGTGGAGGGCATCACCGCGTTTTCGGAACTTGCTAGGCGCCTGACCGTTTGTATCGGTAGGTCCGTCTGAGCGGCTGCTCGTGGTACGTCGTCTACGTCGCGCAAGCTGCCGGATCGGGCGCAGAACCATCGGAAACGAGGAGAAATGGCTGTCATCCTCATCGGCGCGTTGCTGACTGTCGCCGGCCTCGTATACATGGCGGTTGCAGCCATCATGCGCGGGCGGCTTAGTGAGCCGACCGCTGTCTCCACCGCGGTGGATAGTCCGACGCCCAATCTCGCAACACCAGGTCCAACCCTGGAGCCGCGGCGGCGCGGGCTCCGTTTTCTCGGCCTGTCGCAGAACTGGCCGGGCCTGCTGATGATGGCCGTCGGCGCCATTCTGCTGTTGTCGGTGGTGGTCTTCTAATGCATGTCGCGCAAAAGTGTGCAGCGGTTTTGCGATAACGGCATGCATAAAAGCAAGAATCTTAAGCGCGTCGCACAAGGCAGGTCGAACGCGACGCGCTTTAGAGTTTTCGACAGCAAACCTCACGCGGCTGCGCTCAGTCCCAGCCTCTCGAGTGCCAGCTTTCTAGTCGAGACATAGTCTGTCTTGCCCGAGCCCAGTACCGGGATCTCCTCGACCTTGACGATGTCGTTCGGCACCATCAGTTCGGCCGCGCCGGCTTTTTTGCCGAATTGGCGCAATTCGTCGGGATCGGCATTATCGGCGGTGGTGACCAGAACGAGGCGCTCGCCGCGCCGCTTGTCCGGCACTGCCACCACGGCGTGATGCTCTTCCGGCCACAGCGACTGCACCAGCATCTCGACCGCACCAAGCGATACCATCTCGCCGGCTATCTTGGCGAAGCGCTTGGCGCGGCCGCGAATGGTGATGAAGCCTTCGCGATCGACCGAAACGATATCGCCGGTGTCGTGCCAGCCTTCGAGCGGCTGCAACTCGCCAGGCCGGTCGCCGGTCATGTAGCCCATCATCAGGTTCGGCCCGTCGAGCCACAGCCGGCCGGCGTCGCTGATGCCTTCGACCGGTTCGAGTTTCATGCGCATGGCCGGCAGCAGCCGCCCGACGGTTCCGTCGCGGCCGTGGATGGCGGTGTTGACGGCAACCACTGGTGCGGCCTCGGTCAAGCCAAAACCTTCGATGATCTCGGCCTGGAAGCGCTCGCGGTAAACCCGGCGCGTCTCCGGCTTCACCGCCTCGGCACCGGCCACGACGAAGCGCAGGCTGGAAAAGTCGCCGTCCTTGGCGGTGCGGGCATAGTTGGCGAGGAACGTGTCGGTGCCGAACATCACCGTCGGCCGGACCTTGCGCGCCACCTCCGGAATAAGTTTGTAGTGGAGCGGTGAGGGGTAGAGGAACAGCTTTACTCCGGTGACCAGCGGCAGGATGGTGCCGCCGGTCAACCCGAACGAGTGGAACACCGGCAGCACGTTGAGCAGGATGTCGACCGGCGAGATAGTGATGCGGGCTTCCGCCTGCATCGCATTGGCAAGAAGGTTCCGGTGCGACAGCACCACGGCCTTGGGCGTGCCTTCCGAGCCGGAGGTGAACAGGATCACCGCCGGCTTGGCTGCATCCTGGCGCTGCAACGGCCAGCGCCACAGCAAGCCGGCTGCGGCCTTGTCCAGCACGGTCACGCTTGCGCGAACATCCTCCAGCCACAGCAGCTTCGCCCCGCCCTTTTCCACCGCCTCGACGATGTCGGCGAGGTTGGCCTTTTCGACAAAGGCGCGTGAGGAGACCACGGTGCGGATCATCGCCGTGCGGACGGCGGCGGTGACGCTGGCCGGGCCGGCGGTATAGTTGATCATTGCTGCCACCCGCGCAGCCGACAAAAGTCCGACGAACGACAGCACGACGCCATTGGCGTTGGGAAGGAGCAGCCCAACCGCTTCGCCCGGCGCTGTTATTGCCTCGAACCGTCGGCCCAAAACCCTGGCGCCGATGAACATTTTCCGGTACCTCAGCGCACCGCCAATGACGTCCTCGATAATTGGGTGCGAAGCGCCAACACGGTCGGCGGCATCGCGCATGGCGAGAAACAGGCCGCGATCGAGATCGCTGCCGAAAAGCCTGGCCTCGGCGAAGCGGTCGAACAGCGCATTGGTGTTGGAGGCCTGATCTGGGTTCCGCGCCACCAGCTCGGCGACCGTCATCGGCTCCAGCGCGCAGATCGACAGCTGCGGAAACCAATGGCGCGGCGCCTTGTCCGCGGGCGTCAGCGAAGCCGGCAGGCCGCGTGCGCCGGCAACGAAGATCGGCACGATGCGGGCGTCGGCCTGCATGGCGATACGGGTGATGGCACGAAACAACCGAAATGACTTGACGTCTGGCTCGACCGCGTCCGGCAGGTAAACGGCGAGCCGGCCCTTGCCTTTCAGCACCCGCACCAGTCTGCGGCTGACGAAGACATGCTCGGCGTTGAAGGCGATGGTGCGGCCGAGCTCGCGCCACGGCTCCAGCCACGGCGACCTGGCCGAAGCCTGGTCGAGGATGTGCAGCGTGTCCTCCGGCAGCAGCGACAGCATCAGCGCCGGCTCGATGCGCGACTGATGCCAAATGACGTAGATGACGGGGGCCGCCGACCTGCGGGCAATCTTGATGCGCTCGTCGCTGATCCGGTAGGCGAGCTTGAACGGCACGTAGAGCAGCGCCTGGCTCAAGCGCAGGCCGAGGCGGAACTTCTCCACCACGCCGATCAGCAGCCAGGCCGCGACAAGACCCGCAAGCAGCGCCAGTGTCAGGATCATCGCCGCATCTCCCAACAATCTCACGTCGCGGCTCTTCAGTGGCCGCTTCGGGTGAGAACCTAGCCGAAGTTGGATCAACGTCAATGCGGCTTCATTTTTCCTTCTCTCCTGCTACCAGTGGGCTCGGCTGCCTTCTCCACAAATCGCAACTATGCCACCTTCATCCTTCCGCTGATGAAGCGGAATTCCTGCGTCTTGCCGCCAAAGCCATAGGCGGCCGCAGGCACTTCATGCACGAGGGCGTAGCTTTCCTCATGCACCTTGCCCAGCAGCCGGCAGAATGCGGCAAAAATTGCCTGCAGATACGCCTCCAGTTCGAGCTTGGTGTTGGTGCCGTCGACAACCTTGATGTCGAGCCAAGCCGTGTTGGCGCCATGCTCGGCCAGCGACTTGCCGCCGGCGAACCAGTGCTCGGGGTCGTGATAGGAAATGGCAACAGCTGTAATCGTCGCGTCCTTGCGCAGATGCGTGGCCGTCAGATCGGTCACTTCCTTGGCAATAGCGGCGGACAAAGCGGCGTCGGGCTTGCCGGTAACGCTGATATTGATGATCGGCATGTTTCTTCTCCTCGGTTTCAGCGGCGTGTCTTCGCCGTCGAGAAAATCATGTCATCGTCCTTTGATCAAAAAAATCGAATTGTTTTTGATAAACACTTTGATAGCATCGAATTATGCAGATGTTCGATCCCGACCTCCTCAAGACTTTCCTCGCTTTCGTCGATGGCGGTTCCCTGGCGCGGGCCGCGTCGATCGTCGGTCGCTCGCCGTCCGCAGTGACCGCGCAGATGCAGCGGCTGGAGGATGTTGTCGGCGAACCGCTGCTGGTGCCGCAGGGGCGAGGGCGCGGCCTTACGCCGGCAGGCGAGGATCTGATCGTTCACGCGCGTCGCATCCTTGCCGCGCACCGCGAGGCGTGGCTGGCCCTCAAAGGCGCGCACGCCGACGGGCGCGTCGCCATCGGCACCACGCAGGATTTTTCCGACAGCGGCTTGCCGCAGCTTCTCAGGGCTTTTGCTGTCAGCCATCCGCGCGTCAGGATCGAACTGCGCGTCGGCCGTTCCGCCGAACTGGCGCAGGCTTTGCAGGCCGGCACCCTTGATCTGGCCATTGCCATGCGGCAGGTGCCGACACGGGACGAAGTCGGTGTGCTCAAGGAACCAATGATCTGGCTTTGCTCACAGAACGGGCTGGCCACCCGCCACGACGAACTGCCCTTGGCGCTGCTCGATCCCCATTGCGGGTTTCGCGAAGCGGCGACCAGCGCACTCGATGCTGTCGGCCGTCGCTACCGCATTGCTGCCGGCAGTGCCAGCCTTGCCGGCCTGCGCACGGCGGTGCACGCCGGCATCGCCTTGACGTTGAGGACGGCGCGCTTTGCTCAATTCGGCATCGTCGAAGCGCCGCGCGATCTTGATCTGCCGCCGGTACCGGTCGCCGAATTCGCCGTCCGCTTGCGTGAGGATGCCGACCGGCCGGCGCAGGATCTGGCCGCGTTGTTCAGCGGCAACCTGGCCTTGGCCAATTGAGCCAGCAAAGAAAAAGCCGACCTTGCGGTCGGCTTCTGAGTAAGACGGGCCGAGGGGTTTGGGGGGACTTGGGGTGGCCCGTCGCAGCCATAATGCCTGAGCCCTATGATGGTTCCATGACTTTTCAAATTTATTTTCAGGAACGGATTCCTCGTGATCGGACCACCAACTCGCGCTCGGACGCGGCGAGGATTGGTCATGCATCCGCTGCGCGCTGCCTGGCCATCAGCCAGTCGCGGCCGGCGTGAGCGAACACCGCGCAAAGCACGATGGCGCCGCCGACCATGCTGGCTGCCGGCGGGATCTCCGCCAGGAACAGGAAGGCAAACAGGATCGCGAATGGCACTTCAGTTGAACCCAGCAATCCGGACTCGGCCGCCGGAATAAGCCGGGTGCCCTCCGTCCACAGGATCGAAGCCAGCGCGAACGAGGAGCCGAAGGTGGCTAGAAACACAGCGTCCCTGGCCGAGACGGCCAGCGGATCGGCGACGAACCAGCCGAGCACGAACAGAAGGAATGCCGACACCGCACCCGCCCACACCACCGGCGTGTCGCGGAAGGCGCGCACCATGATCATGTAGAGCGCGCTGCCGATCGTCATCAGCAGCGCCAACCCGTCGCCGAACAGATGGCCGGTGCCGAAGCCGGACCAGACCATGATCGCCACCCCGCATAGTGACACGGCAGCGGCGGCAAGCGTCTGCAGCCGGAACGGCTCGCGGACCAACAGGAGGGCCAGCAGCGCGGTGACGAACGGGGCCGTTGCATAGATGATCGCGACATTGGCGACAAAGGTGAACTTGAACGCCGAGATGAAGGCGATGCTCGCGAGCGCGCCCTCGATCGCCAGCAGCCAGCCTCGCCAGCCGAGCCGCAAGCTGTCGCGACCGCCGGAGCGCTGGCGGCGCCATAGCACATAGAGGCTGATCAGGATCGAGCCGACAAAGCCGCGCCAGCAGGTAATGGTCAGCGGGTCGGCATGGATCGATTTCGTCAGCACGCCGGTGAGGCCGAAGACGGCCGCCGATGCCGAGACCAGGATGATGCCGAGGGTACGCTCGCGGGCGCTTTCCACTGTGCCTGGCATGTCCAGCGATTCCGTCATCTCACCAGCCTACGCTGCCCCGTCCTGACACCATAGTGTCAGCTTGAGGCGTCCTGCATCGAAAACAGCAGGTAGGCAGCCCCGGCGAACAGGATTCCGGCAAGAACCCTTTCGCCGGTTTCCACGATGGCGATATCGGCCATATGTCCGGCGGCCTTACGAATGTGTTGCGAGAGACGGTGGGAAGGCGTTGGATGCTCCCCGTATCGTCAGGCTATACGGGCGAAACCCTGCTAAGCGCTACGCCAGCGCGGACTTGCGTTTGGGGCAGGCGGCATAGCCGTTAAGCAGCGAAGCCAGGCAATTATGGGAGACGACGAAATGGATGCGATCGCATTGAAGGCCATGCAGGCGCCGCTGAAGGAGGCCTATCGCGACGACGCCTCGCGCGCGCTGATTACTCTCCGCGCCAAAGGCTCGATCGACGACCAATCGATCGCCTGCAAGGTCGAGACAGGCAGGGCGATCGCCATTGCCGGGCTGCATCCGGCGACCGGCGGCACCGGGCTCGAACTCTGCTCCGGCGACATGCTGCTGGAGGCGCTGGTGGCTTGCGCCGGCGTTACGCTGAAGGCGGTAGCGACGGCGCTGGAATTCAAGCTTGGGGCCGCCACGGTGGAAGCCGAAGGCGATCTCGACTTTCGCGGCACGCTTGGCGTGGCAAAGGATGCGCCGGTTGGCTTCCGTGCCATCCGGCTGACATTCGGCCTCGACACGGACGAGCCGCAGGAGCGCGTCGATGCGCTGATCAAGCTGACCGAGCGCTACTGCGTGGTGTTCCAGACCATCAGCCAGAAGCCGGAGCTGACGGTAAGCGCACGACGCTGAGGCTGCTGATCTCCCCCTTGAGGGGGAGATGCCCGGCAGGGCAGAGGGGGTTGGTCCGACCGGGCTCGGCCCGCTGCAGCAGATGGAGGCCGGCGCTCCACGCGTGGCGACCCCTCTGGCCTGCCCTCTTTGCCAAAACTTGGCATCTCCCCCTCAAGGGGGGAGATCACGCTGTCCTACTGCGCCGACGGCTCCTCGGCGTCGCCCTCGTCGGCGAAGGGCGAGGCGCTCGGCACGCACTGCACCGACCAGCCGGCCGGCGTCGGTTGCTTCTGGTATTCGGTTATGGCGAAGGCGCACTGTTCGCGGGTGTCGAATGTGCTGGGCAGCACGACCATGCCGCCTTGCGGGCCGGCGATCACCAGATACCAGACTAACGCTACGCTCGGTGCCGCCATGAGTATTTCCTCGCTCTGCTTGTTTTGGGAGTCGCACGATCCTAGCAACTCCGGCCCAGCGGCGAAAGCTGGGCCAAAGCGCGGCGTTGAGCCTCGGCATCACAGCCGCGTGATGTTAGGCCGCTTACTCCGGCTGCCGGTAGGCGACAAAGCGGTTGTGCTTGGCTTGGAAGATCAGCCCCGTCTCCTTGAGTGTAGGGCTGGCCAGCGGCACGATACGCTTGGCGATCTCTGAAGCGTGCGGCAGCGTTTCAGGATCCTCGCCGGGTACGGCCTGCGCCCGCATCGCGGTGCGCGTCGCCCCCGGATCGGCGGCGTTGACCCTGAGCGGCAGGTTTTCGGTTTCATGTGCCCAGGAACGCATCATGGTCTCGACCGCAGCTTTCGACGCCGCATAGGGCGCCCAGAAGGCGCGTGCCGTATGGGCGGCGCTGGAGGACAGCACGATGGCGCGGCCGGCATCGGAAAGCCTGAGCAGCGGGTCGACCGAGCGGATCAGCCGCCAGGTTGCGGTGACGTTGATGGTCATCACCTTCTCGAAAGTCTTGGCCTCGACATGGCCGATCGGCGAAATCACGCCGAGCACCGCAGCGTTTGCGACCAGTATATCGAGCTTGCCCCAGCGCTCGTGTATGGCGCCACCCAGCCGGTCGATCCCCGCCATGTCGGCAAGATCGAGCGGTACCAGCGTCGCCTGTCCGCCACCTGCCTTGATCTGGTCGTCGAGTTCTTCCAACCCGCCGACGGTGCGAGCAACCGCAATCACATGCGCACCGGCCGCGGCAAGCTCCCTGGCGATGAAATAGCCGATGCCGCGCGAGGCACCGGTGACGACCGCAACGCGGCCGGAGAGGTCAAGGCTCATACGATGGATTCCGACAGGCAAGGTGAAACCGCCCTGAGGGGCTAAGGGGAGGCAGGCAAACGGTCCGGCAAGGCCTACGACCCGCCCGCCGCCAAGAGCGACAGTGTGCGCACATTGTCGGAGCCTTCGAAATCGGCAAGCCGCGTCGGATACTGACCGGTGAAGCAGGCGTCGCAGAATTGCGGCTGCTCGTTGTCGCGGCCGGCTTCGCCGACGGCGCGGTAGAGCCCGTCGATCGACAGGAAGCCGAGCGAATCGACGCGGATGAACTCGGCCATCTCCTCCACCGACATGCGCGACGCCAGCAGCTTCGACTTTTCCGGTGTGTCGACGCCGTAAAAGCAGGAGGCGCGCGTCGGCGGCGATGCGATGCGCATATGAACTTCCCTGGCGCCGGCATCGCGCACCATCTGCACGATCTTCTGGCTGGTGGTGCCGCGCACGATCGAATCGTCGACCAGCACCACGCGCTTGCCTTCGATCATGCGGCGATTGGCGTTGTGCTTGAGCTTGACGCCCATGTGGCGGATCGAATCGCCGGGTTGGATGAAGGTGCGGCCAACATAGTGATTGCGGATGATGCCGAGCTCGAACGGAATGCCCGCGGCCTGCGAAAAGCCGATCGCCGCCGGCGTGCCCGAATCCGGCACCGGCACGACGATGTCGGCCTCGACCGGACTTTCCAGTGCCAGCTCGGCGCCGATGCGCTTGCGCACTTCGTAGACGTTGCGGCCTTCGACCGACGAATCCGGCCGCGCGAAATAGACATATTCGAAAATGCAGAAGCGGGTCTTCTGCGGCTCGAACGGGAACAGGCTTTCGATGCCCTTGCTCGTCACGACGACCATTTCGCCGGGCTTCAGGTCGCGCACGAAACGCGCACCGATAATATCGAGCGCGCAGGTCTCGGAGGCGAGAATCCAGGCGCCGTCGAGATCGCCGAGCACCAGCGGGCGGATGCCGAGCGGGTCGCGGCAGCCGATCATCTTCTTGGACGTCATTGCCACCAGCGAGAAGGCGCCTTCGACCTGACGCACCGCATCGATGAAGCGCGAATTCAGGTCGCGCTCCTTGCTGGTGGCGACCAGGTGCAGGAGCGTCTCGGTGTCGGAGGTGGAAGAGAAGATGGCGCCTTGCTTCTGCAGTGCGCGCTGCACGGTCATGGCGTTGGTGAGATTGCCGTTATGGGCGACGGCGAAGCCGCCATCGGCAAGTTCGGCGAAGAAAGGCTGGATGTTGCGCAGGCCGGAGCCACCGGTGGTGGCATAGCGTGTGTGGCCGATGGCACGGTTGCCTTGCAGGCTGTCGATGACGCGCTGCTTGGTGAAGGTGTCGCCGATCAGGCCGACATGGCGTTCGACATGGAACTGGGTGCCGTCGTAGGAAACGATGCCGGCCGCTTCTTGGCCGCGATGCTGCAACGCATGCAGGCCGAGCGTGACGATGGCTGCGGCGTCCTGCCGGCCGAAAATGCCGAACACGCCGCATTCGTCATGGAAATGGTCGTCGGCTTCGGCGGAAAGCATGTCGTCTGCGTCTGCCATTGGGGCTCAAGCTCCGCTAAAGTCGCCATATAAGGTCATAGCGCATCGAAAGCAACGCACGTCGTGCGGCGTTCACATAATCGACAGTTTTGAGCCTCGCAAGTCTGCCGAAATCAGTTTGCCGGCGCCGGGTTTGCAGGTGCCGGCGTCGCGGGCGCATTGTCGGCCGGCGGCGCATCGCTGTCGTCGGGTGCCGGAGCGGTGGCGTCGTCGCCGGCGGCAGGGGCTTCCGCTGCAGGCGCATCGGGGGCCAGAGGCGTCTCGGTGGCCGGCTGATTCGGATTGAGTTTGTTGAGGATGGCGTTTTCCGGGTCCTCGGGCAGCAGGCTTTCCAGCTTTGCGCCGATCGATTCGAGCAGCGGCTTTGACTTGGCGTTGGCAATCCAGCCTGGAGCTTTGGCGCCGGCCAGCCAATTGAAGAAAAGCAGCGCAACAGCGACGACCAGGATGCCGCGCGCCGCGCCATAGAGAAAGCCAAGTGTGCGATCGAGCGCGCCGATCCTGGAATCGATGATCCAGTCGGCGAGCTTCATGGTGATGACCGAAACGACGATTAGCGCGACAATGAAGACGATACCGGCGGCCGCTGCCATGGCGGCCTTTTCGTTGTCGACATAGGGCTGAATGTAAGGCAGGACCGGCTTGTAGAAGAAGAAGGCCGCCGCAGCAGCAGCTGCCCAGGAGATGATCGACAGGATCTCGCGCGAAAAGCCGCGAACCATAGCGAGCATCGCCGAGACCAGGGTGAAGCCGACGAGAATTCCGTCAAGCAGCGTAATCGGCATGTTTTTCGCCCCACTCCGATCTCTTTTTCACGACTCGACGAGCCGCATCACTCTTGCTCGTCGGCGCGGCTGCGCCGAGAGCCGGCTATGCGCGCCACGAGATCGGCAAGCTCGGTGGGCTGGAAAGCGCCGGCTCCGATCCCCCCGACCCCATTACCACCAACAAGTTCCTCGCTGCCCAAGGGCAGAACCGCGCGTCCGAAACCCAGCTTTTCAGCTTCCTTGAGGCGCTGCTGCGCATGCGCAACCGGCCTCACTGCACCCGAAAGGCTGATTTCGCCGAAATAGACGCAATCGGCGGGAAGGGCAAGACCGGTGAGCGAGGAAACCAGTGCCGCCGCCACCGCCAGGTCGGCCGCCGGCTCCGAAATGCGGTAGCCGCCAGCAACGTTGAGATAGACGTCGTGCGTGCCGAAGCGGACGCCGCAATGGGCTTCCAGAACCGCCAGGATCATCGACAGCCGGGCACCGTCCCAGCCGACGACGGCGCGGCGCGGTGTGCCCAGCGTCGACGGCGCCACCAGGGCCTGGATCTCGACCAGCACCGGCCGTGTGCCTTCCATGCCGGCGAAAACCGCGGCACCCGGCGACTTCGCATGGCGTTCACCGAGGAAAAGCTCGGACGGGTTGGCGACTTCCCGCAAGCCCTTGTCCGACATTTCGAAGACGCCGATCTCATCGGTTGGCCCGAAGCGATTCTTGACCGTGCGCAGGATGCGGTAGTGGTGGCCGCCTTCGCCCTCGAAATAGAGCACCGCGTCGACCATGTGCTCGACCACCCGTGGTCCGGCGATCTGGCCCTCCTTGGTGACGTGGCCGACCAGAACGATCGCCGCCCCTGTGGATTTTGCGTAGCGGATCATCGCTTGTGCGGCGGCGCGCACCTGGGTCACCGTGCCGGGCGCCGAATCGGCCATGTCGGTCCACAGCGTCTGGATCGAATCGAGAATGACCAGATCCGGCCGCTTGCCATCGGCAATGGTGGCGAGGATGTCCTCGACATTGGTCTCGGCGGCGAGCTCGACCGGGGTGCCGGCGACGCCGAGCCGCTGGGCGCGCAGCCTGATCTGGGCGACGGCTTCTTCACCCGAGACATAGACGATGCGGTGGCCCTTTGCTGCCAGTGCCGCGGCGGCCTGGGTGAGCAGTGTCGACTTGCCGATGCCGGGATCGCCGCCGACCAGCAGCGCCGAGCCGCGCACGAAGCCGCCGCCGGTGGCGCGGTCGAGCTCGCCGATGCCGGAGACGATGCGCGGCGCGTCCTCGATGTCGCCGGAGAGGCTGGTCAGCACCACCGCGCGGCCCTTGCGGGCGTTGCGCGTATTGGCCGGGCCGGAGCCGATACCGCCTGACGTGCCTTCCTCGACCAGCGTGTTCCACTCGCCGCAGGCATCGCATTTGCCGGCCCATCGCTGATGCACCGAACCGCAATTCTGGCAGATGAACTGGATACGGGATTTGGCCATCAGGCGGATGCCGTTCGCAAATGGTCGAGGGCTGGCGATCCTTCGCACCCCCCTCTGTCCTGCCGGACATCTCCCCCGCAAGGGGGGAGATTGGCTGTCATTGATGCTTTCGCCAATCGCCGATGCCGCAAGAGGAGAACCGGCGGCAAAACTGCCGATCTCCCCCCTTGCGGGGGAGATGGCCGGCAGGCCAGAGGGGGGTGTGACGGAGCGCGACGGTTGGTCAAAAAGCTACTCGAACCGATCCGGCAAATGATGTTCCTCGGCGAGATCCGAGAAGCGGGTGAACTCGCCCTGGAAGGCGAGGCTGACCGATCCCGTTGGGCCATGGCGCTGCTTGGCGACGATGACTTCGGCCTTGCCGCGCATCTCGTTCATCTCGTGTTCCCACTTGATGTATTCGTCGGTGCCCGGCTTCGGCTCGCGGTTCTTCAGATAATATTCCTCGCGGTAGACGAACAGCACCACGTCGGCGTCCTGCTCGATGGAGCCCGATTCGCGCAGATCCGAAAGCTGCGGGCGCTTGTCGTCGCGGCTTTCGACCTGGCGCGACAGCTGCGACAGCGCGATGATCGGCACCGCCAGCTCCTTGGCCAGTGCCTTGAGGCCGGTGGTGATCTCGGTGATTTCCTGGACGCGGTTTTGTGACGATTTCGCGCTCGATCCCTGCATCAGCTGGATATAGTCGATGACGATGACGTCGAGGCCGCGCTGGCGCTTCAGGCGGCGTGCGCGGGCCGACAGCTGAGCGATGGAAATGCCGCCGGTCTGGTCGATGAACAGCGGGATTTTCTGCATGGTCTGCGAGCAGGCGACCAGCTTTTCGAAATCCATCTCGCTGATCTCGCCGCGGCGGATTTTCGACGACGGGATTTCGGTCTGTTCGGAGATGATGCGAGTGGCCAGCTGTTCGGACGACATTTCGAGCGAAAAGAAGCCGACGACGCCGCCATTGGCCGCTTTGAACGACCCGTCGGCCTGCTGCGCCGGGACATACGCCTCGGCGATGTTGAAGGCGATGTTGGTGGCGAGCGACGTCTTGCCCATGCCGGGGCGGCCGGCAATGATGATTAGGTCGGACGACTGCAGGCCGCCCATGCGGCGGTCGAGGTCGCGCAAGCCGGTGGCGACGCCGGACAAATGCCCGTCGCGCATATAAGCCGCATTGGCCATGTCGACGGCGGTCTTGACGGCATCGGTGAAGCTCTCGAAGCCGCCGTCGTAGCGGCCGGTTTCGGCCAACTCGAACAGCCGCCGCTCGGCATCCTCGATTTGGTCGGAGGGCGACATGTCGACCGGCGCGTCATAGGCGATGTTGACCATATCCTCGCCAACGGTGATCAGCGCGCGCCGCGTGGCCAGATCGTAGATGGCGCGTCCATAGTCGGCGGCGTTGACCACCGTGACGGCCTCGACCGCCAACCGCACGACATATTGCGCCACCGTCATGTCGCCGACCTTCTCATCGGCCGGCAGGAAGGTCTTCAGCGTGATCGGCGTCGCGATCTTGCCCATGCGGATGAGCTCGGCCGCGACCTCGAAGATCTTCCTGTGCAGCGGCTCGTAGAAATGGCCGGGCTTCAGGAAGTCGGAGACGCGGTAGAAGGCATCGTTGTTGACCAGTATGGCGCCGAGCAGCGCCTGCTCGGCCTCGATATTGTTCGGCGCCTCGCGATAGAGCGGTGTTTCCGCCACGCCGAATTTTCGTGCTGCCTCTGCCATGATGTCCCCGGTCCTGATCCCCGGTCTCTCGATATCAGAACGAGACAAGTCGGTGATGACTTATCTGCATCAGTCCCCAACCAACCAACTTTGATGCCCGCGATTCACAGCCAAGATACTTCGGTGGAAAGAATCTCGATTGACTCGAATCAAGATGGCGAGCCTAGCCGTTCTTGAGCGAGAACAAAACAGGAAAATAGCTGCCGATCATTCCGGCAAGGGGTCACCCCAGTCCAGTCGCCGCGCGGCCTTGAACGTCTCGCCGTCGCGCTTGGTGAACAGTCGCTCGGCAGCACTCCCATCCTGTTGGCAAAGCTTCAGCAAGACCTTGCCGGAGCCCGACTTCGGCGGTGCGATCACTCGCGCGCGGGGCGGAGCGGCCGGATGGCGGGAAGCCGCGACAAAGATGAATTTCTCGTCCTCCCACGGCACCTCGGCATCCTTGGCCAGACGGTGCAGGCGCGAGCGGGCGACGCGGCGGGCGAAATGGCACCAGTCGGGAGCGACAAGTGGGCAGGGCGCCTCATGCGGACAGGGCGCGAGCACGTGCGCCCCCGCCTCGATCAGCTGCCGCCGCACGGCAAGGATGCGCTGCCAGCCGGCCGGCGTGCCCGGCTCGACGACCAGCAGCGTGTCGGCGGTCAGCTGCCAGAGCCGGTCGACGAGTTTTGCCAGCGATGCCGGCGCGATCTCATCCAGCACATAGGCTGAAGTCACCAGCTCGGCCGGCTCCAGATCGACCAGGTCGATGGTGATGTCGCCGGTCCGCCAGGCGGTCCTGGCCGTGATCGCATCCGCGGCAAGTGCTTCGCCGACCCGTCGCACCGCGGCGCCGGCCTCGAGCAGCACCGCCCGTTCGAGATCCGGCCAGAGATTGATTGTGGCCCAAAGCACCGTGCCAGGGCCGGCGCCGACATCGAGTAGGGTTCTCGGAGCATAATCGGGCCGCGCCTCGCTCACCGCATCGAGGCTGGCGCGGACGGCAGCATAGGTCGCCGGCAGCCGCGTTGCCAGATAGGCCTTCACCGCCATGTCTTCGGCCATGTGCAGGCGACCGTCGCGCAACTCTGCGCGGTAACGGTCCGACAGCGTCTTTGCCGCTTGCTTAAGCATCGGCAACGGCACCTGTTCGAGAAGGCGGTCGACGCCTTGTCTAAGCGGGACGGGCAGTTCCATCGCTCACGCAGCCCGGGGTGCGAGCAGAATGACCGAGGCGCCAACAATGCAGATCGCGGCACCGGCAAGGTCCCAGCGGTCGGGGTGCACGCCTTCCGCCAGCCACAGCCAGGCCAGCGAGGCGGCAATATAGATGCCGCCATAGGCGGCGTAGGCCCGACCCGCCGCGCTGGCGTCGACCAGCGCCAGCAGCCACGCGAATAGCACCAGCGAGACGAGACCGGGCGCCAACCACAGCGGCGACTTGTCCAGCCGCCACCACGCCCAGAACGAAAAGCAGCCGGCGATCTCGGCAAGTGCGGCGGCGACGTAGAGGAGGTAGGTCATGAAAAAAGGTCCCGCGTTGACGGGACCCTTTTCAGCGTGCCGCCTGCAATGGCAAGCGGCAATAGCGCGCTCGCCGGCCGTCTACTCCGGATCCGCCACCTTGCGGCGGCGAGTGGGCTTGGCCGCCGGAGCCTTTTCGCGACGTCCAAGATCGCGCATCTCCAGCGCCTTCTCGCAACTGACCATGTAGTCGCGCGTCATCGGCAGCGTGTCGTTCTTCTTGGCAATCTGGATCTGGAAGATCACCAGATCCTGCCAGCGGAAGGCAGCTTCCGAGGCGGCAAGATAGAACTCCCACATACGGCAGAAGCGCTCGTCATAAATCGCTTTGGCCTTGTCGCGATTGGCGGCGAAGCGCTCACCCCAATGCTTCAGTGTCTCGGCATAATGCAGCCGCAGAACCTCGATGTCGGTGACGACGAGCCCCGATTTTTCGATGGCCGGCATCACCTCGGAGAGCGACGGGATGTAACCGCCCGGGAAGATGTATTTGCGGATGAAGGCGCTGGTCGCCCACGGCACGCCGGAGCGGCCAATCGTATGCAGCAGCATGACGCCGTCCGGCTTCAGCAGCGTCGCCGACTTGTCGAAGAAGGTGCGGAAATGATTGACGCCGACATGCTCGAACATGCCGACCGAGACGATGCGGTCGAAACGTTCGTTGAGTTCGCGATAGTCCTTGATGTCGAAATGAACCCGGTTTTGCAGGCCTTGCGCATGGGCGCGGTCGGTGGCGACGCCGTGCTGCTCGGTCGACAGCGTCACGCCTTGCACGTCGACGTCGAACGCCTTGGCTAGATAGAGCCCAAGCCCGCCCCAGCCGGAGCCGATGTCGAGTACCGTCTGGCCCGCTTTCAGCCTGAGCTTGGCGGCGATATGGCGCTTCTTGGCTGCCTGTGCCTCGTCGAGCGTCATGTCCGGCTGCTCGAAATAGGCGCAGGAATACTGCATGTCCTCATCGAGGAAGAGGCGGTACAGGTCGCCCGACAGATCGTAATGGCGCTGCACGTTGCGGCGCGCCCGCGACGCCGTGTTGATCTGCTGCAGGCGCCGGAAGGCGTGGCGCAGACCCTCGATCGCCTTCGACCAGGTGGCATCGATACCGCCGCTGCCCATGTTCTGGAACGCAATGCGCATCACCCCCAGCACGCCGCCCTCAAGAATGTCGAGTTCACCGTCCATGTAGGCTTCCGGCAGTGCCAGCATCGGATCGAAAGTGATGGCGCGCTCGGCATGCCTTGTCTTGATGTGCATGTGCACCGGCTCGCCGCTGCCGTCACCGAAAGTCACCATCGAGCCTTGCGGCCCTGTCACCTTGAGATTGCCTGTGCGGACCAGGCGGTCGAGAACGCGTTTCAGCAGAATATTCATGACCAAATGTCCCCTCTCGGTCAGACAGGCTGTCTTATTCTGCATCAAGATATAGGGGTTCGAAAAGTTCCATTTGGCATAAAAATGCCCGGGTACGAGGCCCGGGCATTGGTCCAGAATAGCGATTAGCCGGCGAATGCCGACGAATGACGATCAGCCGTTGTCTTCGCCGCCCTCGAACTCCGCATTCGGATCGAAGAAGTTTTCCGGCCGCGCATTATCGTTGATGTCCTCGCCGTAGATGGCTTCGGCGGTGGTCAGCGTTTCGCCCTTGGCCTGGCGCTCGGCTTCGTCGGCCGTGCGGGCAATGTTGAGCGTGATGGTAACCTCGACTTCCGGGTGCAGCGCGATCGCCACATTGGTGACGCCGATGGTCTTGATCGGCTGGTTGAGCAGGATCTGGTTGCGGTTGACCGAAAAACCTTCCGCCGTCACCAGCTCGGCGATGTCGCGCGTCGAGACCGAACCATAAAGCTGACCGGTTTCGCCGGCCGAGCGCACGGCGATGAAGCTCTTGCCGTCGAGCTTTTCTGCAATCTGCGCGGCCTCGGACTTGCGCTCCAGGTTGCGGGCTTCGAGCTGGGCCCGCTGTCCCTCGAACTTCTTCTTGTTAGCTTCGTTGGCGCGCAGCGCCTTGCCCTGCGGCAGCAGGAAATTGCGGGCAAACCCGTCCTTGACCTTGACGGTGTCGCCCATCTGACCGAGGCGGGAAACGCGTTCGAGAAGAATGACTTCCATGGTTTTGTTCCTTCGCTTGGGCGCTATCCTCAGGATCGGCGCCGAATTGTCTGGAACAGGTCAGGAAGCTGGGGCGTCGCCGCCTGTGTCGCTGTCCTGCCTGTCGCGGCAGTTAGGATCTCTTGTCGAAATCCAACCCGGGATTTAGTGTTCGATCCGGCTACGCCCGTCGTGGCCGGTGAAAAAAGCGGGCGGCGAACCGCCCGCGTAGATTTTAGCGGACCACGTAGGGCAGCAGGCCGAGGAAGCGGGCACGCTTGATCGCCTTGGCGAGTTCGCGTTGCTTCTTCTGGCTGACGGCGGTGATGCGCGATGGCACGATCTTGCCGCGCTCGGAAATGTAGCGCTGCAGAAGCCGCACGTCCTTGTAGTCGATCTTCGGCGCGTTGGCGCCGGAGAACGGGCAGGTCTTGCGGCGACGATGGAAGGGGCGCCGGGTTGGGATCTGATTGATGTCGACCATTATTCTGCGGCTCCTTCAAAGCCTTCGCGCGGACGGCGCGGGCCACGATCGGCACCGCCATCGCCGAAGCTGCGCGGCGGACGATCACCACGGTCACCGCGATCGCGGTCGCCGAATGAGCGCGGGCCACGATCGCCACGGTCGCGATCGCCGAAGCCGCCGCGTTCCGAGCGCTCTTCGCGCTTCTGCATCATTGCCGACGGACCTTCCTCATGCGCATCGACCTTGATGGTCAGGAAACGCAGTACGTCCTCGGACAGGCCCATCTGGCGCTCCATTTCATTGAGCGCGGCCGGCGGGCAGGTGATGTCCATGAGTGTATAATATGCCTTCCGGTTCTTGTTGACCCGGTAGGTGAGGGACTTCAGTCCCCAGTTCTCGACCCGGCCGACGGACCCGCCATTCGCGGTGATGACGCCCTTGTACTGTTCGACAAGCGCATCGACCTGCTGCTGCGAGAGGTCCTGCCGGGCAAGAAACACATGTTCGTATAGAGCCATAGTGTTCGTGCCTTTCTTCGTTTCTCTCCCGGTTCCCGGCGGCAAAAGCCTCTGCAACTTCTCTGACCCGCAATCCTTGCGAAGGCGGGGAAGAAAGGAGCATGACGAGACGGTCGAGAGCGGAGACACGGGAGGCGGAAGCGCTTCTGGCTTCACGCGAAGGTTTTGAAAAACCTCCGGCCCTCCGTTCAGCCCCCAGCAAGGACCGGCAGATTGCGGGCGTCTATACAGGAATTTGACCGCAAAGCAAGGCCAAACCACAGAGCAAACGGCTCGATTAGTGCCCACCGTCCCAGAGCGCCACGGGCCTCGATGGCAAGGTTTTATGGATTTCCTGAAACCGGGCCTTAACCACCATGCGAAGTTCCCGTGCCGGCGGGCGTGGCTTGCATCTTCGCATCTCGGCGACATCGACGCTACGCGCAAGGACGTCTTCGTCCGTTATTTCCAGACCAATGTCGCCGGCCACAGGCCGCTCTCCCGCCGCCGCTGCTCAACTCGTATGCGCAGCCACTTTGCCTGTGGTTTCGGGGAAGAAATCGGGCGCCGCATGACGCTTGCCGAACATCATGTCGTATTGCAGCAGACGGAAGTCGCGGATTGCCGGGTCGATCTCTTTCTGACGCGACCAATTGGGGGTGGCGTCGCCTCCCGGTGCCAGCAGCAAATTACGGTCGATGACGCGATAACGGTCCCGCAACTGGCCGAGGAAGCCGGTGTAATAGGGATGGCTGATGCCGGCCGTCTTGAGGATATGGTAGGGCAGGAAGGCCGGGCTGACGGCGCCCAGATCCTCGGCCGGGCCGCTGCGGTTCGACCAGACGATCAGCGGCGTCTGGTGGTGCAGCAGCATCTGGTCGGCCGCCTCCTTGCGCGGCGCAACATTGTCCTTCAGGAAGCCGGTCTCGACGTAGACCGGCCCAAGCGGCGGCAGATGGTCGCCGAAGAAGGCGATGACGGTCGGCCGCTCGCGTTTCTTCGCCCATTCGATCAGGCGCTCGAGGCCGCGGTCCGCGTCGGAAGAGCCTTCGGCGTAGCTCAACAGCGATTCACGCGCCCACTGGCTGATCGGCGCCTGCACCTTGTGGGTCGGATTGTTATAGCGATACGGCTCATACGGTCCGTGGTTCTGCAGGCTGACGGCAAAAAAGAAGACCGGCTCGGCGCTGGTATCGGCTTCGTGGATGATCTCGTCGGTCATCGCTGCGTCCGACGCGAGCGGTCCGCGTTTTTGCATGGGCGGCAACGTCTCCTCGGACTTGAAGTCGTTGAAGCCGAAATCGGCATAGACGGCCCCCCGGTTCCAGAACCAGTTGGTTCCGGGATGGATGGCACGCGCCCGGTAGCCCTGACTTTTCAGGAAGGTCGCGAGCGAGGGGGTCGGTGTCCGCACATATTGCTGGTAGGGAATGCTGCCCGCCGGCAGGAAGGCGTTGGAAAAGCCGGTCAGGGCCTCGAACTCGATGTTGGCCGTCATGCCGCCGAATTCGGGCGAGAACATGGAGCCCGTGCGCAGTGCCCGCACATTGGGGATAGGGTCGGGTGTGATGGTGACGCCGGGCAGCTTGGTCGGATCCCAGAAGGATTCGCTCATGACAACGATGATGTCGGGCTTCTCGGCGGGTACCGAGGCCGTCACCTGCGGTTTGCCGATCGCTTCGATCGCCTTGTCGGAATAGCCGGGCGGCGCCGAGACATGGGCCATCGGAACGTTCAGCGCGAAGGCGAGCGCAAAACCGTTCGAGGCATAGTTTTCCTTCTGGTCCCACATGATCGGGATAATCTGCAGCCGGTCGCGCGTCCACGAGAAAGTGGCATAGTCCATGATGGAGACGAAGAAGGCGATCAGCGGCACCGTCAGCGTCAGCCGGGCAAGGCGGCCCTTGTGGCTGAGTGCCGGAACGCGGCGGCGCCATAGCCGCCAGCCATAGACGAGCAGCGACAGCCCGCCGACAATGCCGATCGCCAGGGCAATGGCGGTTCCCGGGCGATCGCGTACCAGAAGCGGCATCAGTGCCACGATCTGCCGGGAATAGAGGAAATCGGTCGGATAGAGCGGATCGCCGAGATACAGTGACTTCTGGTGGCCGACGAACGCCAGCGACAATGTCAGCGGCGCGACGATCATCAGGCTCTGATGACTGCGGCCGAGCACGGCGTCGAGGCCGATGAGGATCAGCGCAAAAATGATGATCGTGGTCCAGCCTGGTTTGAAAGGCTGCAGAAAGAAATCAATGGTGCCGGCAAAGTTGCCGCGCACGATCAGTTCGATGGCAAACACCAGGATGGCCGCAGCCAGCAAGCTGATAAGGCCATAGCGGATGACAGGCCATTTGCGCGCCGGTAGATAGCCGGTCGACGGATCGCCTTCGAGAAACTGTGGCGCCGCCTCGGCTGCGCTCTGCTTGGTCTTTGCCACTTCAATAGTTCCCCGGCCCGCAACAAAAGCGTCACTCGATTGTCATCGAACTGTCACGCAAAGCCTAGCGCCTGCGGCGGAAATAAGAAGAGCCAGCAAACAAATCGTGAGCGGTTTTCATCATGAGTGATCGCCAAAAAGCCTGCCGAAACAGGCACTCGGCCGACATTACGAGGTCAAGGTTGGACTTGACTTGGCCGCACGCCTTGCGTCACAGGCAACGAGAACCAGTAGCTGGGAGCCGACGATGGCCATCGCATTCACCTTTCCGGGGCAGGGCAGCCAGGCTGTCGGCATGGGCAAGGATCTCGCCGACGCCTTTGTGGAATCGCGGCGGATCTTCGAGGAAGTCGACGACGCGCTCGGCGAAAATCTATCGAAGCTGATCTGGGAAGGCCCGGAAGAGATGCTGACGCTGACCGCCAATGCCCAGCCGGCACTGATGGCGGTGTCGCTTGCCGCAATCCGGGCGCTGGAGGCGCGCGGCTTCTCCCTGAAAGGCAAGGTCACCAATGTGGCCGGCCACTCGCTCGGCGAATATTCGGCACTTGCGGCCGCCGGTTTCGTTTCGGTCGCCGACGCCGCCCGGCTGTTGCGCATCCGCGGCAACGCCATGCAGGCGGCGGTACCGGCCGGCGAGGGCGCCATGGCGGCGATCATCGGGCTGGAACAAGCCGACGTAGAGGCCGCTTGCGCAGAGGCCGCCCAAGGCGCGGCTAAAGATCCCGCACAAGCCTTGGTTTGCCAGATCGCCAATGACAATGGCGGCGGCCAGCTGGTGATCTCCGGCGCCAGGCCGGCGGTCGAACTGGCGGCGAAGCTATGCACGGAGAAGGGCGCCAAGCGGGCGCTGATGCTGCAGGTCTCGGCGCCCTTCCATTCGGCGCTGATGAAGCCGGCGGCCGAGATCATGCGGGAGGCGCTGGCCGCCGTGACGAAGAGTGCGCCGGTCGTACCGCTGGTCTCCAATGTTACGGTGACCCCGACGAGCGATCCCGACGAGATCGCCCGCCGCCTCGTCGAACAGGTGATCGGGCGCGTGCGCTGGCGCGAAACGGTGGAGTGGTTCGGCGCGAATGGCGTTGCGACGCTCTACGAAGTGGGCGCCGGCAAGGTGCTGTCGGGACTGGCTCGCCGCATCAACCGCGACATTGCCACCAGCAGCATCGGATCGGCGGCGGAGGTCGAGACGGCACTTGCCGCCTTGGGGTGACCACGTAGCTTGAATTCATCGGTGCTTACCGCTACATGAATACATGTATCGCAACAAGGCGCGGCATGCCCACATCGATCCGCCTTTCTCCTGAAGTCGAGCAGCGCCTGGATTTTCTCGCCGCCAAGACTGGTCGCAGCAAGGCCTACTATCTGCGCGAGCTCATTGAACGTGGTCTGGAGGACTTGGAGGATTACTACTTGGCTGCCGAAGTCGTTGAGCGGATCAGGCGTGGTGAAGAAGACGTCATGAGAGCCGAGGACTTCTGGCGTGGCCTGGACGCTTGAATACGCCCGCTCGGCGCGAAAATTTGTCGAAGAACTGGATCCGCAGACACGTCACCGTATCCGTGATTTTATTGAAAACCGCATTGCCGTTCTCGACAACCCGCGTGAACTCGGCAAACCGCTGAAGGGCCCGCTCGCAACCTTTTGGAGATATCGCGTCGGGGATTATCGCATCATTTGCGATGTGCAGGATAACCGGCTCGTCATTCTGGTGGTAACCATAGGCCACCGCGGCGACGTTTACAGATAGCCGAACTCGCCAGCCCCTATGATTGGCCAGTACGATTTGGGAAGAGGATAAAACATGTTCGAATTGACCGGCCGCAAGGCGCTCGTCACCGGCGCATCGGGGGGCATCGGCGAGGCGATTGCCCGCGTGCTGCATGCCCAGGGCGCCATCGTCGGCCTGCACGGCACACGTATCGAGAAACTGGAGGCGCTGGCCGCCGAACTGGGCGACCGGGTCAAGCTGTTCCCGGCCAATCTTTCCAATCGCGACGACGTCAAGGCGCTCGGCCAGAAGGCGGAGGCCGATCTCGAAGGCGTCGACATCCTGGTCAACAATGCCGGCATCACCAAGGACGGGTTGTTCGTACGCATGGCTGATGCCGACTGGGATAGCGTGCTCGAGGTCAACTTGACCGCCGTGTTCCGGCTGACCCGCGAGCTTACCCATCCGATGATGCGGCGCCGGCATGGCCGCATCATCAACATCACTTCAGTGGTCGGCGTCACCGGCAATCCCGGCCAGACCAATTACTGCGCCTCCAAAGCCGGTATGATCGGCTTTTCCAAATCGCTGGCGCAGGAGATCGCCACCCGCAATATCACCGTCAACTGCGTCGCCCCGGGCTTCATCGAATCGGCGATGACCGCCAAGCTCAACGACAAGCAGAAAGAGGCGATCATGGCGGCGATCCCGACCCGGCGCATGGGCACGGGCGCCGAAGTCGCCTCTGCCGTCGCTTACCTAGCTTCCAACGAGGCAGCCTACGTCACCGGCCAGACCATTCATGTCAATGGCGGCATGGCAATGATCTAACACTTGGGAAAACGCTTCATTCCGTCTTGGATGCACGGGATTTTTCGTGTAATGCCGCCCGCAACCCGGCGGTTCGGGCAAAAACCGGTCCTGTTCCGTTGCGTTTCCGGCAGGACCATCTTTCAGCTTGATTAGCGGCATTCTGCCCGCTAACGAAGACAGACAACCAAAAGACGAGGATGCCCAAATGAGTGACACCGCAGAGCGCGTCAAGAAGATCGTCATCGAGCACCTTGGCGTCGATGCCGACAAGGTGACGGAGCAGGCGAGCTTCATCGATGATCTGGGCGCGGACAGCCTCGACACGGTCGAACTTGTCATGGCGTTCGAAGAAGAATTCGGTGTCGAGATCCCGGACGATGCGGCCGAGACCATCCTGACTGTTGGCGATGCGGTGAAATACATCGACAAGGCCTCCGCCTGACGCTATTTGCAGTCATCACCGGGGAGGACCTGCGATGAGGCGTGTCGTCGTCACGGGCCTTGGGCTGCTTTCGCCGTTCGGCATGGGCTTCGAGCACAGCTGGAAGGAGCTTCTGACCGGCCGCAGCGCAGCCAAGCGCATCACCGAATTCGAGGTGGAAGACCTTGCCTGCAAGGTCGCCCACGTCATTCCGCGCGGTGACGGCTCCAATGCCACTTTCAATCCTGAAGCCGTTCTCGAGCCGAAGGAACTGCGCAAGATCGGCGACTTCATCCTGTACGGGATCGCGGCCGCCGACGAGGCACTCAAGGATTCCGGCTGGCAGCCGAAGACGCATGAGGAACAGTGCGCCACCGGCGTGCTGATCGGTTCGGGCATCGGCGGCATCGAAGGCATCGCCGAGAATGCGATGATCCTCAAGGAGCGCGGTCCGCGCCGCATCAGCCCGTTCTTCATCCCCGGCCAGATCATCAACCTCGTCTCCGGTCAGGTCTCGATCCGGCATGGGCTGAAGGGGCCCAACCATGCCGTCGTCACCGCCTGCTCGACCGGTGCGCACGCCATCGGCGATGCCGCCCGGCTGATCATCTGGGGCGATGCCGACGTTATGGTCGCCGGCGGCGCCGAAGCGCCGGTGACGAGGCTTTCGATCGCCGGATTTGCCGCTTGCCGCGCGCTCTCCACTGAGCGCAACGACGCGCCACAAACGGCCTCACGCCCCTACGATCGCGATCGCGACGGCTTCGTCATGGGCGAGGGCGCCGGTGTTGTCGTGCTCGAGGAGCTCGAACACGCCAAGGCCCGCGGCGCCAAGATCTATGCCGAGGTCACCGGCTACGGTCTGACCGGTGACGCCTATCACATCACCGCGCCTGCCGAAGACGGCGACGGCGCTTTCCGTTGCATGACCGCGGCGCTGAACCGGGCGAAGCTGACGCCGGCCGATGTCGACTACATCAACGCGCACGGCACCTCGACCATGGCCGATACGATCGAACTCGGCGCCGTCGAGCGGCTGGTCGGCAACGCCGCCTCGAAGATATCGATGTCGTCGACCAAATCGTCGATCGGCCACCTGCTGGGCGCGGCTGGTGCTGCCGAGGCGATCTTTTCGATCCTCGCCATTCGCGACAACATCGCGCCGCCGACCATCAATCTCGACAATCCGGAGCGCGAAACGGCGATTGACCTTGTGCCGCACAAACCGCGAGCCCGGCAGATCGACGTGGCGCTATCCAACTCCTTCGGCTTCGGTGGCACCAACGCCTCGCTCGTCTTCCAGCGCTACAATGGCTGACCGCTCCGCCGGTTTCCGTCTGCCGTCAATTTTGCCATATTCGCCCCTACTCTGCCCGAGGGGATTCGTCGCAAGATCAAATGGTAGGGCGCTATGAACACAAATCCGGCCGATAACGGGGAATTCGGGCAACGGGCAGCAACGCCCGGCCCGATCGTGCCGAAGACGGCCAGCGAGGCGTTGCGGCCCGAGGCCGGCACGCCGCCGCCGAAGCGCTCGCGTGCCTCGCGCAGCCAGTTCGTCGTGTTCATGAACTTCGTCATCTCTTCGGTGATGCTGATGGTTCTGGCGGCAGGCGTTGCGCTGTATTTCGGCAAGCAGGAGTTCAACGAGCCCGGCCCGTCGGCCAATGGCGACACTTTCCTGGTCAAGCCGAATAGCGGCGTCCAGGAGATCGCCGACCAGCTTGAGCGGCGAGGGCTGATCAGCGACGCCCGCATTTTCCGCCTTGGCGTGCGCGCCTTTGGCAATGATTCCGCCCTGAAGGCCGGCGAATACGAGATCAAGCCGCAGGCCTCGATGCACGATATCATGGAACTGCTGAAGAGCGGCAAGTCGGTGATGTATTCGCTGACTATCCCCGAGGGGCTGACGGTCGAGCAGGCGCTCCAGCGGATCGCCGAGCAGGACGCGCTGACCGGCGATATGCCGTCGACCACTCCACCTGAGGGCAGCCTCGCCACCGACACGCTGCGCTTCACCCGCGGCGCAACACGCCAGCAGATGGTCGACAAGCTTCTGGCCGACCAGAAGAAGCTGGTCGACGAAGTCTGGCAGCGCCGGGCGCCGGATCTGCCGATCGCCAATGTTGAGGATTTTGTCACCCTGGCCTCGATCGTCGAGAAGGAGACCGGCAAGGGCGATGAACGCTCGCGGGTGGCCGCCGTCTTCCTCAACCGGCTGGCCAAAGGTATGCGGCTGCAGTCGGACCCGACCATCATCTACGGCCTGTTCGGCGGCAAGGGCAAACCCATCGACCGCCCGATCTATCAGTCGGACATCCAGAAGCCGACGCCCTACAACACCTATCTGATCAACGGCTTGCCGCCGACGCCGATCGCCAATCCCGGCCGTGCGGCGCTGGAGGCAGTCGCCAATCCGTCGAAGACCAGCGATCTTTACTTCGTTGCCGACGGCAGCGGCGGTCACGTCTTTGCCTCGACGCTTGATGAGCATAATGAGAATGTCGCTCGCTACCGGGCACTGCTGAAAAAGCAGGCGCAGGACGCCGCCAAGGCCGGGGCAACCAATACCGGAGCCGACACGCCGGCGGGAGCCATCGTTGACGATGCGGGCGCCACCGCCGCCCAGTAGGGCCGGACGCCATCAGGTTGGCCCTGTGCATGTCCGGGTGGATGTGCAAGGGCTGCTATGGCATTGAAATTCACATGATCCTGTCCGGAGAAATCGTTCCGGCTTGAGGGCATTCGGCAAAGGGACGCACGGTTACATGAACTTGCAGAGCATGACCGGTTTTGCGCGCAGTGTCGCCGAACACGACGGCACTTCGATTGCCTGGGAAGCCAAGTCCGTCAACGGCAAGAGCGTCGAGGTCAGGCTGCGGCTGCCGCAAGGTTTCGACCGGCTGGAGCCGGCCGTCCGGCAGACGGTGCAAAAGCGTTTTGCGCGCGGCAATTTCCAGATGACGCTGACCATTGGCCGCGCCGCCGGCGCGCAAGCGCAACCCGTGGTCAACGAGGCTTTCCTGAAGGATCTGGCCGGCTTGGCCAAGCGACTGCAGGAGCAGTTCGGAGTAGCACCTGCGGCGGCCGACGGGCTGCTTGCGCTGCGCGGCGTGCTCGACATTCCCGAGACCATCGAAACCGAAGAGGCGCGCAGTGCGCTCGATACCGCGATACTGTCGGCGCTGGAAGCAGCACTGAACGGGCTGCAGCAGGCGCGCCAGGGCGAAGGTGCCGCACTTCGTTCCCTGCTGTCCGGCCATATCGATGCCATCGAGGCGCTGACGCTGCGGGCCGAGGCCGATCCATCACGCGAGCCGGCCACGATCCGCGAAAGGCTCGCCGAGCAGATCCGGCTGTTGATGGACGCGTCTGCCAACCTGGACGCCAGCCGGCTGCATATGGAAGCGGCGTTCCTGGCCACCAAGGCCGACATACGCGAGGAGATCGACCGGCTGAAGACGCACGTGGTGTCGGGGAGGGCGCTGCTCGCCGGCGGTGGCGCCATCGGCCGCAAGCTCGATTTCCTGGCACAGGAATTCAATCGCGAATCGAATACGCTGTGTTCCAAGTCGAATGCCGCCGCGGTCACCGCCATCGGGCTGGAGCTGAAGGCGGTCGTCGATCAGTTTCGCGAACAGGTCCAGAATCTGGAATGATCCCGATGCCAAGCCACATGACTGCCAAGCCCCATGACCGCTAGGGATTTGGGTTCCCGCATTCGACGCCGCGGGCTGATGCTGGTCTTGTCGTCGCCGTCAGGCGCCGGCAAGTCGACGATCGCCCGCAACCTGCTGGAGAGCGATTCCAGCCTGGAATTGTCCGTCTCGGTCACCACGCGGCCACGCCGCGGCAGCGAGATCGAGGGCGTCCATTACCACTTCCGCACCATGCGCGAGTTCGAGCGGCTGCGCGATTCCGATGCGCTGCTCGAATGGGCCGAGGTGCACGGCAATTGCTACGCGACGCCGCGCGAACCGGCCGAACAGGCGCTGGCCGAAGGCCGCGACATGCTCTTCGACATCGACTGGCAAGGCGCTCAGCAGCTCAAGGAGAAGATGCGCGCCGACATCGTCTCGATCTTCATCCTGCCGCCATCGATGAAGGAATTGAAGGCGCGGCTCAAGCGTCGCGCCGAGGACCAGGAAGCGGTGATCGAGACGCGGCTCAAGAACGCCCGCAACGAGATCGAGCACTGGAAGGAATATGATTTCGTCATCGTCAACGACGATCTCGACCGCGCTTTCGCCGAGGTGCGCGGCATCGTCACGGCCGAACGGCTCAGACGCGATCGCCGGCCGGGCCTGTTCGATTTCGTCTCGGGGCTGCTCGACGAAAAGACGGAGTGATCAAGGCGCTGTTCCCTCGACCAGGATCAGATTGCGGCTGAGCGCGGCATCGCGCAGTTCCAGCGCCGCGGCATATTCTGGGGAGCGGTACCAACGCCGCGCCGTGTCCATGTCGGGGAATTCGACGATGATCAGCGGCCCGGGAGACCAGTCGCCTTCCAACATTTCCACCTCGCCGCCGCGTACCAGATAGCGCCCGCCATGCTGGGCGATGGAGGCAGCTGCGCGGGCGCGATAGGCTTCGATAGCCTCCGCGTCGCGGATCGTGACGTCGGAAATGACATAGGCGGCCATTGTTTGTCTCCGGGCAGGTTTGTCCGGCTATCTATGCCAGAGAGCGGAAATTCCACGCGGAAGCGTCCCGGCATCACACCGCGTTGGTCAGGCGAACGAATTCCTCGACGCTGAGCGTCTCCGCACGCCTGGTCGGATCGATGCCGGCGCGGGTGAGCAGTGCCTCGCCTCCGAGGCTTTTCACGCTCTGCCGCAGCATTTTCCGGCGCTGGCCGAACGCCGCTTCGGTGACGCGGCTGAGCCGTTTCACCTCTGCCGGCAAGGGGCTGGTGCGCGGCACCAGATGCACCACCGAGGACGTCACCTTGGGTGGCGGCGTGAACGCCTGCGGCGGCACATCGAAGGCAATCCTCGCCTCCGTCCGCCAGCCTGCCAGCACGCCGAGCCGGCCATAGGCCTCGCTGCCGGGGCTGGCTGCAATGCGTTCGGCAACCTCGCGCTGGAACATCAGTGTCATCGATGTGTAGAAAGGCGGCCACTCGGTGACGGTCAGCCAGCGGATCAGCAATTCGGTGCCGATATTGTAAGGCAGGTTGGCGACGATTTTCGCCAACCCGCCGCTTCCCGGCACTCCTTTGGCAAGCGCCGCAAAATCAGTTTTCAGCGCATCGCCGGCCACGATCTCGAGCCGACCCGGATAGTGGTTCGCGATCTCGGCCAAGGCCGCCAGGCAGCGCTCGTCGCGCTCGATCGCGACGACCCGCCGGGCGCCGTTGAGGAGCAGGGCCCGGGTCAGCCCGCCCGGGCCGGGACCGACCTCGATAACCGTAACGTCGCTCAGGTCGCCGGCGGTTCGCGCAATCTTGCTTGTCAGGTTAAGGTCGAGCAGAAAATTCTGGCCGAGCGCCTTTTTCGCCTGCAGCCCGTGGCGCTCGATCACCTCGCGCAGTGGCGGCAGGCCGTCTATGCTCATCGGGCTGGGCTCATCGGGCTGGGCTCATCGGGTTAACGCCATCGAATTGGGCTCATTGGCCCAGGGGGCCTACGGCCTTTTCCCGGTATCGGCAAGCAGGCGAGCGAGTTTCAGCGCCGCAATCAGGCTGTCGGCACGGGCGATGCCCTTGCCGGCGATGTCGAAGGCGGTGCCGTGGTCGGGCGAGGTGCGGACGAAGGGCAGGCCGAGCGTGACGTTGACCGCCTCGTCAAACGCCAGCGCCTTGGCCGGGATAAGCGCCTGGTCGTGATACATGCAGAGCGCCACGTCGTAGCCGGCGCGGGCGCGAGCATGAAACAGCGTGTCGGCCGGCAATGGCCCGAAGGCGTCGATCCCTTCCTGCCTCAGCCTGTCGATCGCCGGGCGTACGATCCGCTCGTCTTCGGTGCCCATCGCGCCGCCTTCGCCGGCATGCGGGTTGAGCCCGGCAATGGCGAGCCGCGGCTTGGCAATTCCGAAGCGGTTTGCAAGGTCGGCGGCGGTGATGCGGCCGGTGGCGACGATGAGGTCGGTCGTCAGCGCCTTCGGCACCTCGGCCAGTGCGATGTGGATGGTGACCGGCACGGTGCGCAGGTCCGGGCCGGCAAGCAGCATCACCGGCGTCACTTCGGTGCCGGTGTGAAGCGATGCCAGATGCGCCAGATATTCGGTGTGGCCGGGAAAGCGAAAGCCGGCATCGTAGAGCGGCTTCTTGGCAATGGGGCAGGTGACAACCGCGGCAGCGCGGCCAGCTAGGCAGTCGGCAACGGCGCGGTCGATCGCCTCGATGATGCCGGCGGCGTTGGCCGGATCCGGGCGGCCGGGACTGTCGACGAAACGGGCAGCAAGCGCCACCACCGGCAGCGTGCGCGAGAACACCCCCGGCGCTAGCGCCGGCGTCGTCTCGGCAATCGCGATATTGGTGCCGAGCCTGTGCGCCCGCGCGGCAATCAGTGCCGGATCGGCAAGGAGATAAAAAGACGGAACGCCAGCGCTATCGCGGGCCTGCCAAGCGGCGATGGCGATGTCCGGCCCCACGCCGGACGGATCGCCGACGCTCAACGCCAGCGGAAGCTCTACGTCAGGCACGGCGCTTCGACTTCAGCGCTCGATGATGCGGGCTTTCTTCCGCAACTCCTCGACATATTTCTTCGAGAGTTCGTCGGCGTTCTTGTCGCTCGAACCTTCACTCTGGAACACCATCTGCGCGGCTTTGTCGTCTGACACTTCGCGCGACGAGCAGATGCCGATGAATTCGACACCGCGGTCGGTTTCGCGCGTCGTGGTGGCGCCGCCGACCTTTGTAGCCTTTATCTGCTCGGCCCAGTCCGCCGGCAATTGCGGTGCCAGCACCCGGCCGAGATCGCGAACGGTGACATCGATCAGGCCCTTGGCGAATTCGCGTGTGGTGTTGCAGCCGTTGAAGCGGGCGCGCATGGCGTCGGCTTCGCGTTTGCGCTTGGCCAGCGTCGCGCTTCGCTCGGCGGCCGGCACCACGAAGATGACCTGCTGCAGCATGTACTCTGTGGCGCTCGGTTTGCTGCCGCCTTTTTCGAGCATGCGCTTGACGAGGTCCTGCTCGCTCATGGCGCCGCCGCCGTCGCTAGAACGGTGACGCGCGGTCAGCGCCTGGTTCCAGGCCATCTGCGCCCGGATAAAGTCCTTGAAATGCTCCTTGGTGACGCCGGATTGCGCCATGGCGCCGTCAAGCTGCTTGAGCGGCATCTTGTTGCTGGTGGCGAAACGCTGATAAGCGGCATCGACCTGCGCGTCGCTGATGCGGATGCCGAGCCGCCGGGCTTCGGCCAGACGCAGCGTCTGGTCGATCATTTCCTGGCCGGCATCGCCCTTTCTGTGCTGCAGGCGCAGGAAAGCGGCCCGATGCTGGATGTCGCCGGTGGTGATCGGTATATTGTTGACGACGTATTTGATCTCGGTGGCGAAAACTGGCCGCGTCACTGCGGTGATCGAGAACGCCACCAGCAGCGCGAACCCTGCCGAAAAGAGGTATTTCCTCATCGAAAGCATCCCAATTCCATCCCGATTCGGCCCAACCTATCCCAGTTCAGGCCGCCGAAATTCGTGCCTGCTCTATGCGGCGAAACAATGTCGTCCGCCAGCCGCCCCTTTGCCTACCGCTGCCCGTTATTGAATGGTGTCGATGGAGCGTTGCGACGAGCCGAAATCGCCGAGCGTGCGGAACGACAGGTTGAAGCCGACGTTCTGCGATACTTCCTTGGTGTTCAGGTCACGTCTTTCCGAAAACGTCATCAAATAGGTAAAGCACGAATCACTATAGGCAAAGCCGACCCCGTCCTTGACCAGAACGCTCTGCTCGAGATCGTACGTGCCGGTGCCAAAGACGCGCCAATTCTCAGCAAGATGTGTCGAGGCGCCGAGCGTAACCTCATGGCGATCGGTCGAGAAGCCATAGAGCGGCTGCGCCTGGATGAAGGCGTATTTGGCGCTCAGCGATATAGGCAGGCCTGAAAAGGCGGCCTTTACCTCAGCGCGGCGGATCTCGAAGCTTTGCTCGTCGAAACGGCCACTGACCGAGCCGGAAAACCCGCTGGGACTGTTGAAGCCGACAAGGCCGACATAGTCGGAGGTTGCAGTTTCAAGGCCCGAATAGGCGCCGACATTGACCAGGTCCGGCGTGCCGAACGAGTTCTGGCCGCCGAGCTGGTAGGACTGGCCGAACACCGCATTGGTGCCCCAGCCATTGTCGTATGCGCCGGAATAGCGCAGCCCGACATTGGCCCGTGTGCCGCCTTCCATGCGGTCATAGCCCGAGAATTTGTCGCGCTCGAACAGCGTCGTGGCGTCGAAGACGAAGCTCTGGGCGTCCTCGTTGGGAACCGCCAGCCCGCCGACATATTGCTCGTTCGGACGCATGAATACTTGCGCCATCGGTTCGAAGACATGGCTGGAACTGGTCATCGAGAACAGCACCGGCCAGCGCATCTCAAGGCCGGCGGTCGCCATGTAGCGAGCAAGCGATGAACGCATATCGTCCTCGACGCCCAGATTTGTCGCCATCTGGTTGATGGCGTCGAGCGAGGCCGAGGAGGCGTTGACGTAGCCCGCGTCGCCGCGCAGCGCCAGGAGCGGTGTCAGCAGCAGCCCGCCATCGGTGGTGAAGGTGCGCTTCCATTCGGCTTCCGCGGTAAGGCGGCCGGATTGACCGTCGATGCCGCGGACGTTGTTGACCGACGAAGGGATGCCCGAATTTGCAAGAGCCGTATCGAGCCTGTCGCGGTCAATGACCCGCGCGTTGACGTCGAACGACAGCTGCCCGCCGGCCACCGGCATGTCGGGGATATAGGCGTAGTCGAGCGAGGGCAGCACCCAGGGCTGCTTGGCGGCGCGTGCGGTCGGATCGCTGGCGAGCGTGTCTTCCTGAACGTCGAAGTGCATGGCGCGCACATCGAAGTAATTGCGATCGTTGAGCCCCGTCAGGTACACCTCGGAGCGGTGCACGCTATCGTTGAAGCCATCGATGTCGTAAGTGCGCGCGAAATTCTTGTCGCTCTGCAGCAGGATGTCCCAGCCGAAGTCCCAGCGCGGGTTGATGGCGAACTGGCCCTGGGTGCCCATCATGCCGCGGAACCTGTTCGGGTCGCCTTCGGTACCCGAATTCACGTTGTGGCCATTGTCGTCGATGAAGGCGTCGGGGTTCTCCTGCCGGATGCCCGCAATCTTCAGGCTGTACTGACCGTTGTTGAAGCGCTGCCGCCACTCGGCCTCACCGAGGAAACCTTGCTTGGTATAGCCGCTGCCGGTGACAGTGAGATCGTAGGTAGGCGAGAGCGCGAAATAATAAGGGACTTTAACACCGACGCCGAGATCGCTCTTGTAGGCGACGCCGGGGATCAGGAAGCCGCTCTTGCGCTTGACCGTTGGGTCGGCGATCTCGAAAGCCGGCAGATAGGCCAGCGGAAAGCCGAAGAACTCGAAATTCGAGTTCTCGAAGCGAACCGTCTTCTTCTCGCCGTTCCAGATGATCTTCCTGGCCTTGATACGCCAGGTCGGCGCTTTGTCGGGCTTGTCCTCGCACGGCTCGCAGGCGGTGTAGACGCCATTGTGGAACGTCGTCAGCACGCCGCCCATGCGCTCCGCGCTTTCGGCGGCGAAATACGCCTTGTCTATGGTCTCGACACGCAACGCGTTGACGAAGCCGTCCGCGAAATCGTCGGTGATGTCAGCATGCTGCGAATAGATCTTGGTGCCGTCGCTATTGACGAGCTCGACATTGCCGCTGGCGACGAGGCGTTTGGTATTGCGGTTGTATTCGACCCGCTGGGCGACGAGACGGTTGCCGCCATAGTCGATCTGGACGCCGCCGACGGCCGTCACGGTCTGCTTGTCGTTGTCGTAGACCAGCGTATCGGCTGCCAGCAGCATCTGCGTGCCGCTCGGAACCTTCGTCGCTAGGTCACTGACGTCCTGGGCAAAAGCCGGAGCAACCGGGGCGACGCTGGCAAGCAGGCATGCCAAGGCGCTCGCCGCAGAGAGGCGTGCCAAACCGGCGTGCCTATGGCTGCGCAAAACCGCCTCCCTCACTAGCCGTCTTCCTTGTATAGCAGGAATGTCACCCCGAAGAACATAGCCACGACAACCGGGACCCAAGCCGCTACGGCAGTGGGTACGAATCCCGCTACGCCGAATGCCTTGACCAGCACCGAAACGACATAAAGCAGAAAGCCGGCCGCGATGCCACCCAGAATCATCGTTGCCGACGGCCCCATCCTCGCAAATCGCATTGATACCGTTGCCGCAATCAGCGTCATCGCGACAAGCAGGAAAGGCAGCGCAATCAGGGAATTGAATTGCATGGCGAAGGCATTTGCCTTGAGGCCGAAGGAGCGGGCCACCTCGATCTTGCCGGGCAGATCGTAGAAGGGAATGGTCTCAGGGCGCGCCAACCGCTCTTGCACGAATTCCGGCTTGAGATTGGTCGGCAGCCGATCGCTGGGTAACGACTGGATGGTGCCGTCCCGGAACACCTTGACGTCCTGCAATTCCCAGTAGCCGTCCCGCAAAAAGGCGCGCGCCGCATCCTTGCGCTCGATGATGTCGCCTTGCGGGCTGAAGCTGAAGAAGACCGCGTCGGCCATCTCCAGGCCTTGGTTGAGAATGGCGCGCGCGCCGATGATGGTGTCGCCGGCGTTGGTTTTCTGCCTGATCCAGGGCGCGGCATCGGCCGAGACGCTGTTCGACTTGCCCGAACGGAGCTGGGTCTCGATCTCCTCGGACCAGGAATAGGCGTGCGCGGCTATCGGATTGATGACGCCGACCGACAAGGCTCCAAACAGCAGCGCCCCGATGCAGCATGGCAGCAGGAATTGCCATGCGGAGACGCCGGCGGAACGGGCGATGACCAATTCATATTTGCGGTTGAGCGACACCAACGTCGCCATCGCCGAGAACAGGCCGACGAACGGCACCGTCTGCAGCATGATCATCGGCATCCTGAGTCCCGAAATGGCGAACGCAGTTGCGTAGGTGAAGCCCGGCACGCCGGTCGTGCGGCCGGAAAGCTCGGTGAAATCGATCAGGAACACCAGCGCCAAGAGGCCGATGAAGAACCAGATGGTGATCGTCACATAGCGAAAGAAGAAGTACCGACCCAGAGTCCAGCCCATCAGCCGGCCCCCTGTCCGGATGCGCCACGCCTGGCAAAACGGAGCTTGATGGCGCTCCAGCCGTCACTGAAGCGGCCGGCAAGATTGGTTATCCAATCGGCCCAGGCAACCGGCAGTTCCATGGTCCGGTTGGAAACAATGAACCAGATGGCGATCGCCGATGCCACGATCGGGACGCCGTAGACCATATAGGCATATTGCGGCACCTTGTCGGCCTTGCCAGCGGCAAAGAACCCGAGCCAGCGCACGAACAGCGCGATCGCGATTGCCGTGATCAGCGGGTGCACACGCGCCTCGCGATGCGAGCGCGCATCTCCGGCGACCGCAAGCGCGATCAGCGCGAAGACGAGCGAATAGGACCACTCGGAAAAACGCTGGTTGAGCTCGGCCAGGTACCTGTTCGGCTTTTGCTGGTACAGCTTGTCGTTCGGACTGGGATTGAGCAGATACTGGGTCGTCCGGTCCTTCGGCAAAAGCAGGATGTCAGATGAGGCCGACATGAAAGCGGACAGGTCGAAGGCATAGGAGGTGAACCGGATCACTGAGAGGTCGCCGGTCATGGTTTTGCGATGGATGACGCCGTCATTCATCATCAGCACCTTCTCGTCGCCGCGTTCGATGATGCTGCCGGTCTTGGCGTAATAGACGAGATTGACGCCTTCTTCGCGCGAATCGGCGACGAAGATGCCGCCGAGGCGATTGTCGGGAAGCCGTTCACCAACCTGCAGGAACAGGCCGTCATCGATCTTGCGGAAGGTGCCTTCCTGGATGATCAACGACAACAGATCGGCACGCGACGACGCAATCAACTCGCGGTTCTTCTGGCGTGCGTAAGGGTCGACGCCATTGTCGACGGCGAACGAAAAAACGCTGGCTGCGAGCGCCAGAAGCATGATCGGCCTGACGATGGTCCAGCGTGAAGCGCCGGCGGCATTGATGACGGCGAGCTCCGAATCCGAATTCATCACACTGAGTATCTGAGCGACCGCGACCACCAGGGCGAACGGCACGACGATCGGAACAATCGTCGGGATGATCAGCGCTGCGACTTCGAAGAAGGTGAGGGCCGACTGACCGCTATCGGTGACGAGGTCGATGCGGGCGAGCACCTGAGTCGTCCAGACGATCGCTAGCGTCCAGACGAGCGCCAGCGCGAATACCGCGAAAGCACGGCGCATGATGTAACGTTCAACGACCTTCATGAAGGCTTTTCTCGGCGATTTCGAACGGCATCATGCCTTGGAACAAGGTAGTCGTCCGGCGCCGGCTGCACAACTGGCTCAGTTTGGCGGTTCGATCTGGGTTCTGTCCCGTATCGCAAATTCCGCTGGGCCGGAGTGTCGGCGGCAATGGATAAGAAAGGGCGAACATTGTTGGTTAACAACAGGTTGCGGCGGGAAGCGGGGCCGTGCCGCGACGAATCGTAGATGGTTCGATATCGCATATGGGAGCGATTTCGGCCAAAGTCTTGTCAAATGCGGCAAAACGACCAAATGTCGCGCCGGTCGCGACCGCCGCGGCGTGATAAGACGGGTCAGGATCTGTTGAGCCCCAGCATGGAAGCGGAAAAATTGTGCAGTCAAACCGGTCGGGAAACCGTCTTTGACGGCGCGATCGTGGTCGGCGCCGGCGCGGCCGGCCTTGCCGCCGCCCACGCCTTGGTGAAGGCCGGCGTACCGACGCTCGTCCTAGAAAAGGAGAGCCGGCTTGCCGAACCCTGGCATCGGCGGCACCAGCGGCTGCACCTCAATACACATCGCGATCTCTCGACGCTGCCCGGCGTCGGCTATCCCGCAGGCACCCCGGCCTTTCCGCACAAATCGGCCGTCATTCGCCATCTGAACGATTTCAGCCAGGCGCATGGTCTGCCGATCGCATTCGGCGTTGCCGTTGAAGAGATCACGTTCGATGGCGATCACTGGACCGTGCGGACGAACACCGGACGTCGTCTGGCGCGCCATGTCGTCGTCGCCACCGGACGCGACCGGCAGCCGTTTATTCCCGCGTGGAAAGGCATGAACGATTTTGCCGGCCGAATTATCCATTCGGCCGATTTTGGCAAGGCGAAGGACTATGCCGGCAAAAAGGTGCTGGTGGTCGGTGCCGGCAATTCGGGGTTCGACGCACTCAATCATCTTGCGAATGCAGACGCCCAAAGCATCTGGCTGTCGGCCCGCAACGGCCCGTCGCTGCTGCCGAAACGCATCGGCAAGATCGCCGTCCACAGGCTTTCGCCTGTCATGGCGCGTTTGCCGATGCGGATTGCCGATGCGGTGATGGCGACAACCCAGCGCCTGGTTTTCGGCGACCTGACGAAATTTGGGCTTCCGCCGGCTCCCATAGGCGGTGCGAGCCGTCTGAGCGCCGACTACACCGCGATCGCAGCCGATGACGGCGCGGTTCGCGCCATCAAGGCAGGCACGATCGTGGTGGTGCCACCATTGCGGGAATTTACCCAAGACGGCATCATACTGAATGACGGCAGGTTGATCACGCCCGACATCGTCATTGCAGCGACCGGCTATCGCACCGGTCTGGAGCAGATGGTCGGCAAGCTCGGCGTTCTCGACGGCAAGGGCGTTCCGCTTTTCAACGGCGGCGATGCCGATCCGAAATTGCCCGGCCTGTGGTTTGCCGGCATGCGGCCGAGCATTCGCGGTTGTTTCGCCAATGCCCGCATTCAGGCCAGGGCGATAGCGGCGCGGATTGTCAAGCAGCGATGATGAGCAGGACTGTGCCGACTGTTCCGCCCGCAATAGACACGCCTGTTGAAACGTGCTCGAACCGAAAGGTCAATGATCATGACGCCAGTCAGCATTCGCTACATGGTCGATGATGTCGCCGCCTCGATCGACTTCTACTGTGGACATTTTGGCTTCGCCGTCGAACAGGACGCGCGACCGGCTTTTGCTTCCGTCACACGCGGCGCTTTACGGCTCCTTCTAAGCGGACCCGGCAGTTCGGGTGCACGGGCGATGCCGGATGGACGGCAGCCGGTTCCGGGAGGCTGGAACCGCATCCTGCTGGTGGTTCCGGACCTGAAAGAAGAGGTTGCGCACCTCAAGAGTGCTGGACTTGTCTTTCGCAACGATATCATAACGGGCGTCGGCGGTTCCCAGACCCTGCTCGAAGACCCATCGGGCAATGTCATCGAGCTGTTTCAACCCGCCGGTCACTGACGCAACAACACGGCACCTTCGGTCCGATCTGCCCAATCGAACGCCTCCCGCGATAATCCAACGCACTTCCCGAAAGCAGGACATCATGAATTCGAGACCCTCGATCGCCTTCGCCAAATTCGCCGCGCCCAAAAAGGGCAGCGTTTTCGTTCTGGTGGCCGACGAGGGCGGCCTCAGCGATGCCGCCAGGGCTTGCGATCCGGCAAAGACCCTCGATCGGGCTTTTCCGGTCGCCGACTTCACCGGCAAATTCGCTAGCCTGGTCGAAGTGCTGGCACCGGAAGGGACATCGCTGGAGCGGCTGGTGGCGGTCGGTGCCGGCAAGGGCTCCAATCTCGATGATTACGGTTGGCTGAAGCTCGGCGGCACGATTGCCGCGTCTTTTCGCAAGGCAACCGAAGTGGCCGTCGTGCTCGATCTTCCCGGTGCGGCCGTCAGCGGCAGGCAAGCCGTTCAGCTTGCAGCGGGCATCCTGCTGCGCAGCTATTCCTTCGACAAGTACAAGACCAAAAAGAACAATGGTGACGACAAGCGCGAGCCAAAAAAGCCGGTCAAGGTGACTATTCACACCGCCGATCCGGCAGTTGCAAAGAAGGCCTTCGCCGATGAAGCGGCGGTGATCGACGGCGTCTTGCTGGCGCGCGATTTGGTCAATGAACCGGCCAATGTTTTGGGACCGGTGGAATTCGCCGCCCGGATCGCCGAACTGGAGGCGCTCGGCGTCACGGTCGAGATCCTGGCCGAGAAGGAGATGAAGAAGCTCGGCATGGGTTCGCTGCTGGGCGTAGCGCAGGGTTCGCCGCGTGGCGCCCGCATCGCGGTCATGCGGTGGGACGGCGGCAAGGCCAAGGAAAGCCCGGTCGCCTTCGTCGGCAAGGGCGTCACCTTCGACACCGGCGGCAATTCGATCAAGCCGGCCTCGGGCATGGAGGACATGAAGGGCGACATGGGCGGCGCTGCTGCCGTCACCGGGCTGATGCACGCGCTGGCCGCGCGCAAGGCGAAGGTCAGTGTCGTCGGCATTGTCGGGCTGGTCGAAAACGCCGTCGACGGCCACGCTCAGCGACCGGGCGACATCGTCACCTCGATGTCGGGCCAGACCATCGAAGTGCTCAATACCGACGCCGAGGGCCGCCTGGTGCTGGCCGATGCGCTGTGGTACTGCAACGACCGCTTCCAGCCGAAATTCATGATCAATCTGGCGACGCTGACCGGCGCCATCATGGTCGCGCTCGGCCAGCATTATGCCGGCCTGTTCTCCAACAATGACGAGTTGGCGGACCGGCTGACGGCGGCCGGACAGGCGACGCAGGAGCGGGTATGGCGCATGCCGCTTGGCGCCGAATACGACAAGCTGATCGATTCCAAAAATGCTGACATGAAGAACATCGGCGGCCGCCATGGCGGCGCCATCATCGCCGCGCAGTTCCTGCAGCGCTTCGTCAAGGACACGCCCTGGGCGCATCTCGACATTGCCGGCACCGCGATGGGCGCGCCCTCCAACGAGATCAACCAGTCATGGGCTTCCGGCTTCGGCGTCAGGCTGCTCGACCGGCTGGTGCGCGATCATTACGAGCAATGAGCGGCTGGGGCGGACTCCGACAATGTAGACTGAACGCATGGCCGAGATTCTGTTTTATCACCTGACCGAATCGACGCTGGAGGATGCGCTGCCCGGCCTCCTGGAGCGCAGTATCGATCGTGGCTGGCGCGCCGTGGTGCAGACCGGCACCGAGGAACGGCGCGACGCGCTGGACCAGCATCTGTGGACTTTCCGGGACGATTCGTTCCTGGCCCACGCAACGGACCGCGAAGCCCATCCCGCCGAGCAGCCGGTGCTTCTCACCGTCGGCCCCGACAATCCGAACCAGGCGCAGATACGCTTCCTGGTCGATGGGGCGGTGCCGCCGGAGCTTGGCGGCTACCAGCGCGCCGTGTTCCTGTTCGACGGCCACGATGCGGCTCAGGTCGAGGCGGCACGCACGCACTGGAAGACAATGAAGGAGGCCGGCCACACCGTGACCTACTGGCAGCAAACGCCCGACCGGCGCTGGGAACGCAAAGCTTAGAGCATTTGCAGCCAAGTGAAATCACTGGCGCCGCAAGAATGCGAAAAACAAAAAGATGGACCGCCGGCTATCCAGAAGACCGGAGCAAGCCCGATGCCGCCCAATGAACGAACACCAGGCATGCCGATAGATGCCGCACTTGTTCGCCGGCTGATTGCCGCGCAGTTCCCCGAATGGGCGGACCTGCCGGTAGAGCCGGTCGAGCCTGGCGGCTGGGACAACCGCACGTTCCGGCTGGGTGATCGCATGTCGGTGCGGCTGCCGAGCGCTGCCGCCTATGTCGCTCAGGTCGAGAAGGAGCATCGCTCGCTGCCCCGCTTGGCGCCTCACCTGCCTCTGCCGATACCCGTGCCGCTGGCCAAAGGCGCGCCCGGGGAAGGCTATCCATGGCCTTGGTCCGTCTATCGCTGGCTTGGCGGCAGACCGGCGGCTGGTGAACTGATTGCCGATCTCACTGAGTTCGCCCGTTCGCTGGCCGGCTTTCTGGTCGCGCTCTACCGGATCGATGCCGTCGGTGGGCCACCGGCAGGCCAGCATAATTTCCACCGCGGTGGCCGGCTTTCGGTCTACGACGCCGAGACCCGAGGTGCGCTTTCGGCGCTCGGCGGCCGCATCGACAAGGCCGCCGCCGAGGCGGTGTGGGCGACTGCGCTTGCCTCGCGATGGCAAGGGCCGCCGGTCTGGGTCCATGGCGACGTCGCCTCGGGCAATCTGCTCGTCGAAGATGGCAAGCTCTGTGCGGTCGTCGATTTCGGCAGTTCGGCTATCGGCGATCCTGCCTGTGACCTGGTGATCGCTTGGACGGAATTTTACGGCGAGAGCCGTCAGGCGTTCCGCGACGCCATTGCCCTTGACGAGCACAGCTGGGCGCGCGCACGGGGCTGGGCGTTGTGGAAGGCGCTGATCGTCGCTTCGGGACATGACGGCAACCAGCGCGAGGCGGAAAAATCGTGGCGGGTTATCAATGAGGTGCTGGCGGATCACACAAACAGTTAGAGCGGGATGGCTAATTCAGTTTGAACGCATCCCGCTATAATAACGAAAGCATTACTGCCCGCCCATCTCCCTCCTGAACGTATCGAAATCGACCTGCATGCCGTTGAAGATGGTGCTTCAATGGCGGGTCAGCGCTGAAACGGCGACCGCCTCCTGGATCTCCTCGTCGGTGGCGCCGGCGCGCTTGGCGTCCTGCGTGTCCGACCAGATACAGTAGTTGCACGGGATTTGCGCCGCCACCGCCAGCGAGATCAGCGACTTGACCTTCGGCGGCAGCGCCGTCTTGCCGCTGAGCTGGATGGCCTTGACCTCGGCCCATGCACCGGGCAGACCGGCTTTCGGGAACTGCTTTACGAAACCGGGCACCCCGCCCATGGTCGACTGGATGTCCTTGACGGTTGCGTCATACTCATCGGCATAAAGAAGGGGCTGCAGCCAGGGTCAGCCCGCAGGCGGCGGCGAGCAGGCAGGCACGGCGGACGGAAGAATGCTTTGATGAACGAGTACGACAGACAGACATGATGTTCTCCTCTGGTTTTTGTTAGCCTTACGATGTAAGTTAATGTTAAAAATGAACCTTGCAGCGTAAGTTGTTAAGCGGCACCATGGACACATCGATCAAAAAGAAGCGACCCCGCGGCCGGCTGTCTCGCGAGATGATCGAGGATGCCGCTTTGAAGGTGATCGAGAGCGAGGGCCTCGCCGGTTTTTCGATGCGCAAGCTGGCGACTGCACTCGGCTGTGAGGCGATGAGCATCTATCACCACTTTCCTTCGGCGGCGCATCTCTTCGCAGCCTTGGTGGATCGGCTGATCGGCTCCCTCGAAATGCCCGACGCGGACCTACCTTGGCGACAAAGATTGCGCATCGCCGTGCAGGATTTCCGCCGCGTCGCGCGTGAGCACCCGGCTTTCGCCAGCTTCTTCGTCACCTACCGGATGAACTCGCCGACCTGCCTTGCGTGGCTGAACGGCATCCTCGGCCTGTTCGAGGCCGGCGGCTTCGGACCGGAACTTGGTGCGCGGCTGTTCCGCACCACCGGCTATTATCTGATGGGTGCCATCCTCGACGAGACTGCCGGCTATGCGAAGGGGCCTTCGGCCGTGACCACCGTCAGCGATGAGCAACTGGCGCAGGATTTTCCAAAAGTAGCTGCGGCCGGGCGTTATTTCGGCACCGCCGAATTCGACCGGACGTTTGATCTCGGCCTTGACATGCTCCTGGACGAAATGGAGCGCGCCCGCGACGGCACCAGCGCGCCGAACACCGGGTCTTGACCTCATGCGCTCTCTGTTCGCCCTGATCCTGCTCATCGGTACTGGCATCGGCGTCGTCTATCCCTGGGCGATGACCAATTTCTCCGGCCGTGAGATCGGCACCTGGAGGGTTTACGACCAGGGCCGGTTCAAGCCAGTGGCGGTAGCCCTGAGCGCACGCGACGGGCCGCTACGCGTGCTGGTCGACCTTACGGCAAGAGCCGAGCGCATCGTGTCGCAACAGCGCACCGTGTTGACCCTGACTGCCGCCACCGGCGGCAGGACGGTGCTCGCCTCGACGCTGCAGTTCAACCACTCTGACAATCCGCGCCAGGTCAGTCCACAGCTGCCGGACAGGATCTTTCGCGACGAGGCCGGCCTGATTCCGACGGTTACCGCCGGCCCCTACATTTTCACCGTTGGTCCGGGCGACGCCGAGGGCATTCCGATGCGGGCGGTCGACCTCGTCCTGCGCTCGGGTGCCGGCGAGATCGACCGCCGGGCGCGGCCGGTCGGTTTTTCCCTGATGGCGGCTGGCCTGGCCGGGCTGGTGCTGGCATTCCGTTTCGGCGGCCGCAGGCCGCAAAATCCGAACTCGCAGCCGCCACCGCCTCGCTGGGGCAGGGGCTCCAATTGAACTATCGCCACGCCTACCATGCCGGAAACTTCGCCGACGTCGTCAAGCATGTCGTGCTCAGCCGGCTGATCGAATATCTGAAGCAGAAGGACAAGGCGTTTCGCGTCATCGACACCCATGCCGGGATCGGCCGCTACGATCTGTCCTCGACCGAAGCGCAAAAGACCGGCGAATGGCAAGGCGGCATCGGCCGGCTGGTCGATGCCGCCCTCGACGCCCCGGCGGCAGCACTGCTGGCGCCCTATCTTGAAGCCGTCCGTTCGCTCAATCCGGACGGCGGCGTGAAAAAATACCCGGGTTCGCCACTGATCGCCCGGCACCTGCTGCGCAAGCAGGACCGGCTGTTGGCAGTCGAACTGCACCCAAAGGATGCCGCCAGGCTGAAGGCGCTGTTCGACGGCGACTTCCAGACCCGGGTGATCGAGCTCGACGGCTGGCTGGCGCTCGGCGCGCATCTGCCGCCAAAGGAAAAGCGCGGCCTCGTGCTCATCGATCCGCCTTTCGAGGAAGAGGGCGAGTTCGGTCGCTTGGTCGACGGGCTGCAAAGAGCCCATCGGCGCTGGCCAGGAGGGATTTACGCGCTTTGGTATCCGCTCAAGGACCGCAAGGTGGTCGCCGCCTTTCGAAAGGCGCTGAAGCAGACGGGCATTCCGAAGCTGCTCGACATCGGTTTTGAGATCAGACCGGCCTCCGTCGAGCCGAGCCTCGACGGCAGCGGCATGGTGGTGGTCAATCCGCCCTTCACGCTGGAAGACGAGTTACGGACACTGCTGCCGGCGCTGCACCGGCTGCTTGCACTCGAGCAGCCGTCGCATTGGACGCTGGACTGGCTGGCGGGAGAGTAGTTTGAGATGCAGTCCTTGCCGTTCCGTCAGCGCAACCGCGTCACTACAACCATCGTCACTACAACCGCTTGACCGCGCGTCAGCGAATCCGCACAGTGCGCGCAGTCGACCTTGAGAGGCTGCCATGACTCGCTTCGCCCAATCCGCCCTTGCCGCACTGCTCGCCTTTTGCACGCCGCTGGCCGCACCTCTTGGCGTCACCCAGGCAGTCCAGGCGGCCGACCTTGCAATCTATACCGACGAGGATAGCGGCGTCTGCGGCGAGGCCTGGGTCCTGAACAAGATCACCGACCGCTTCTCCTATCAGGTGCATCACGTGCCGCATCTGCCCGACGTGCAGATCGTCGACTTCCAGCGTATCCATCAGCATCGCTATCTGCCGGCCGATGACACCTGGCCGATCGGCCGCCGTTATTGCGGCGCCACCGTCAGCCTCTCCGACGGCGGCGCCCGCACCATCTGGTACCTGATCGAAGAAGGCCAGGGCTTTGCCTCGATCGGGGACAATGTCGAATTCTGCGTCTCGGGCTTCGACCGCTGGATGGTCTATAACGGCCGCTGCCGCGTCCTGCGCTGATCGCGCACTCGCTGATTCCGACTTTTTAGCACCGGTCACCTGATCGACCGTCACCGCTTCCACGCGGCGCAGCATTCGCGGGAAGCGCGATCTGCTGTCACGAGTTTGCAGGGAAGCAGCACTACATGGATTCGCTTGTCTACGTTGTTGCTCTCGGGGCGGTCGTTGCTGGCTTCGTCCAGGGGCTGTCCGGGTTCGCTTTCAGCCTGGTTGCCATGTCGTTTTGGGTTTGGACCGTGGAGCCCCAGCTTGCTGCTGCCATGGCGGTCTTTGGGGCGCTCACCGGTCAGATCATCGCTGCCGTCACCGTCCGCCGGGGTTTCGACCTCAAGCTTCTGCTGCCCTTCCTGATCGGCGGGACCATAGGGATTCCGGTCGGTGTCGCCATCCTGCCCTTGCTGGATGTGCAGTTGTTCAAGCTGGTCTTCGGCGCGCTGCTGGTCGTTTGGTGTCCCTTGATGCTCTTTGCGCGTCGCCTCCCTCCCATCGCGGTCGGGGGTCCTGTTGCAGACGGTGCAATAGGTCTGGTCGGCGGAATCATGGGTGGACTTGGCGGCTTCACCGGCCCGGTTCCAACGCTGTGGTGCGTGCTGCGTCAATGGGAAAAGGACAGGCAGCGCATTGTCATCCAGAATTTCAACCTTGTGACCCTCTCCATGACGATGGCCGCCTATCTTGCGGCCGGAAAGATCAAGCTCGAAATGCTGCCGATGTTTGCCGTCGTCGCGCCGGCGATGTTGATACCGACACTCCTTGGCGCGAGACTCTACATCGGCATCAGCGAGGCAACTTTTCGAAAGATCGTCCTCACACTCTTGGCCGCATCAGGTGCAGCATTGTTGGCATCGTCCTTGCCGCACCTCATAAGCCGGTTTTGAATCCGACATACAGAAATCCCCGACTTCGACGGAAAGTCGCGCCGTCCCCTTGGTGTCGTCTATAGCCGGCGCCTGCAGGGCGCTATCGACCGATGCGGCCGGCGCCCGATAGGTAGGCGCAGATCAGTTCGACGAGTTGCTTTTGCAGCTCCGGCGCGGCGAGCATGTTCCGGCGTGCCGCGTTATGGATCACACCTTCGATCGCTGACGACAGCACGCGCGCCACGGTCTCCGTGTCGGCGCCTTTCCTTGGCTTGCGATAAGTGGCGACAGCAGTCGCATAGTGATTGAGGTATTGTGCCTGGAACGAAGCATGGGCGGCCCTGGAGCCGCGATCGCCCGGCGCCTCGTCGAGCAGCACCTGATGTAGTGTCGGGTGAATGCTGTGCGCCGCGATCATGCCGCGCACCAGCTCCTGCGCGAATTTCCTGAGCGGCTTTTGGTCTTCCGCCGAATCGCGAATGACCGACAGCACATGATCGAAGTGACGGCGCCGGACGGCTGCGAGCAGGGAAAGCTTGTCGGGAAAATACTGGTAGAGCGTGCCGATGCTCACACCTGCCGTCTCGGCCACCTTGTTGGTGGTGAAGCCGGCCCAGCCCAGCCCGCTCAGAACATGAGCCGCCGCCTCGATGATCGCCTCGACGGTTGCCTTGGAACGCGCCTGGCGCGGCTGCTTGCGCATGCGCGGATGCGGTTTTGCAATGCGAGTAGACACGCCCGCTCATTCTCCTGAAAATATAAACAACATACTCGCATTTCCGGAAAAGGACACCGACCATGAGTGCGCTCGCCCTGCTTCGCAGCCTGTTTGCCTATCAGGCCTGGGCCAATGACGAACTGCTGGAAAAGCTGGCGAGTGTCGACCGGCATGTTCACGGCAAGGAACGGCAGGCCGTGATACGGCTCGTCGATCACAGCCATGTGGTGTCGCGGATATTCTCGGCGCACTTGGTTGGTGCAAGCCATGGCTACTCCGCCGACACCACTGAGGACACGCCGGCGTTCGACGAACTTCGCGCCGCGGTCGCGGCGACCGATCGCTGGTATCTCGATTGTCTCGAAACCGTTTCGTCGCGGCAGCTGTCCGAGCCGTCGCATTCGTGTTCACCGACGGGGATAAGGCATTGATGTCGCGACAGGAAATGCTGACCCACGTCGTACTGCACGGCGGCTATCATCGCGGTGAAGCGGGGCGCATCCTGGCGCAGATTTCCGTCATGCCGCCATGGGATACCTTCGCCGTCCATCTCCACAGGGCCGAGCCTTCGCGCCGGCTGCAGATGCAGCGCGAGCCGCTCGGCGCCTGAACGGCCGAGCGCATTAGATCACGAGGTCGGCTCGACCGGATCTATCGAGCGATATCCTGTCTTTCAGAAATGCGAGCTATCTGCTTACTTTCATCGCGTCATGCAAGATAGTGCAGCGGCGTGCTCGTCGCGTTGCTTCCTACTTACCTGTAGTTTATCGTTTGGGACAAGACGAGGCGGGCGACCGCCTTCGCTCTTGACAATGTTCGCGCTGAGCGTCGGACGTTGAAGCGCTAAGCTGGTCGAAAAGGTCCTGAGCTTGACGAGAAGACCGGTCGAGATAGAGCGACCAGAATTTCTGTCGCAGAACTTCGCTGCGGGACACAAAGATTCGCAGCCGATTTTTGCGCCGGTAAAATGGTCGCGCGCTCGCCGTAACGGAAACTTAAGCTGCAAAAATCATTCTAATGCCTCGCTGGCTAGCAAGCCGCGAGTCAGATATGCAATGCGCGCCGGGTCAATAACGGCCGTCGGCACAACGGAAGGGGCATGATATGGCTAAGCAGTCATCCAAAGCGCCGGCATCCAAGGCACCGGCAAAGTCACCGGCAAAGAAAGCACCAGCAAAAGCAGCCGCGGCAAAGACCGCAACTGCTGTGAAGAAAGCAGCACCCGCTGCCAAAGCGAAGGCCGCTGCGCCTAAGGCAAAAGCAGCGCCACCCAAAAAGCCTGTCGCCAAGGCCGCGGCAAAACCGGCCGTGAAGAAAGCAGCACCTGCCAAGGCAAAAGCAGCACCGGCCAAGGCTGCACCGGCTAAGAAGGCGGCACCGGCCAAGAAGCCGGCTGCAAAGGCCGCGGCGAAGAAGGCAGCACCGGCAAAGGCCGCCGCTGCGAAATCTTCTGCAGCAGTGAAGAAGGCAGCGCCCGCGGCCAAGCCAAAGGCAGCGCCCGCAAAGGCGAAGGCCAAGAAGTAGTCGCCGCCCTGCTAGCGCCGGGGACAGTACTCAAGACAGCCAAGGTGGGATGCCTAACAGGCGCCTCGCTTGCCGGTTGACAGTCGGGCAGGACGAGAAAGAGGCGGGAGGAAGACGTCTTTTCGCAGCTCCCAGGACTTCGCCATGCGGCGAAGTCCGGTGGGATTTTCGTGGCTGCCGAAGACCAACCTTCGGTGCAAGGCCGAGTTGGTAGTTGCTCGGATCTGGATTGTCCGACCTGCTCGCGTCTGCCGCCGCACTGCGGCTTATCGCATCGCGATTGACGTCGAGACAATGGTTGCACGCTGGCGGCGCGGTTTTCCGCCTCTGGCCGTTGATGAACCCTGCATGATCGTTCAACAGTGCCAACGCACGAGCCCCTGTCGGAATCGATTTTCGGTGCGGGTCATGCGCGAAGTCACAATGCTACCGCGTCCTTTGCGCGTCCAACAGGGCGTATGGAGCTGTAGCCGGCAAACAGGAATCGACAATGCCCAGACTGCTCTACGCGTCTACTTCTCCCTACAGTTCCAAGGTGCGCATGGCAGCACTTCATGCCGGCATTGCGGTCGATCTCGTGCCGATAAAGACCGAGGAAAGGCCGGCCGAACTGATCGGCGCCAATCCGCTCGGCAAGATCCCGGTGCTGGTGCTCGATGACGGCCGCTCGGTCCACGACAGCCGCGCCATCACCCAGCATCTCAACCGGATGTCGAAGAACGCATTGTTTCCGCGCAATCCCGAAAAGCGCCTTGAGGCGGAGGTGCTGGAGGCATTGGCCGACGGTATCTGCGACTGCGCGCTGTCGATGGTCTATGAGCGGCGCACGCGGCCGGAAGAGATGGTCTACCAGCCTTGGCTTGAGCGCCAGTGGACGAAGATTTCGGCCGCGCTCGATCTGCTCAACGCCAACCCGCCGAAGCTGCCGAAGAAAATCACCGTCGGCCAGATCGCGCTGCGCGCCTGCCTCGGTTATCTCTCGCTGCGCTTCGCCGGAAAATGGGAAAAGGGCCGCGGCCGGCTGACGCGCTGGGCGGCACGCTTCGACGAGAAATTCCCGGAGCTGAAGCCCGGCATCCCGGCTTGAGGGCAAGCGGTCTCAGCCGGTGCCCACAAAAAAAGCCGGGCGCGAGGCCCGGCTTTTTCGTGTCGTGGCTTGGACGACTTAGAACTTCATACCGACGCCGAAAGTGACGCGATTGTCGGTCGACTTGACCTTGCCGATACCGTCGAAGTCCTTCCTGCCGAAGTCCGTGTAACGATACTCGACACGGCCGAACACATTGTCGGTGATCTTGATGTCGGTACCCACGCCGGCTGTCCAGCCAAACTGGGTGTTGGTGTCGCTGACGCCGGCCGCTTCAATCTTCTGGTTCTTCAGCGCGCCACCGGCGGTGCCGTAGAGCAGGATATCCGGGGTGACGGCATAGCCGAGGCGGGCACGCAGCGAGCCCTCGAAGCCACCCTTGGCCTCAATGCCGGCATCGTCGCCCTTGACGCCGTTGTAGCCGATATCGGCTTCAGCACCGTAGACGAAGTTCTCCTGCTGCCAGTTATAGCCGCCGAAGACGCCGCCGACAAAACCCTTCGTGTCGACGTCGACACCAATGTCTTTGGCTTTGGCATGGCCGGCGAAGCCGTAGCCGACGCTCACACCGGCATAGGGACCGGCCCAGGATGCGACCGGAAGTTCTGCAATCGGGGCAGGTGCCGGCGGCTCTTCCTGAACCACGTCCGCGGCATAGGCAGTTCCGCCGAGGGCGAACAGCCCAAACGCCACCGCGAGCGGTCGCGCAAATTTAAGATTGGCTTGCATTGTTCTTTACTCCTTAAGCCACAGGACACAGGCTTGTTTTTTCATGAGCGCCCTCAACCCGTCCGGGGGGTGAAACGGATCCGGCGTTCAACGGTTCCAAATGTCGTGTCGAAATACGGCTGAAGCGAACCTGAACTTGGGTCATTCCCTGGCACGAATGAGGCAGAACCTTGACGTTGCATCTTCGCAACAGCGAATGTCAGCAGGTTCGCCGTGCTGCACTGCACACGGCTTGGTGTAAGGGCTCCAGCGCCCTATATTGCGGACGGGCTGGCCCGAATTCCGGTCGAGCCAGAACGCCCACCGGCCACTTTGCCACAATCCTGCCTCAGGTGGAAATGGGATTTAACGCTTGGCGGGCCATATTTCGCCGGCACGATCCCGGCAGGTATGAATCGGCATCGGATTGAGGATTGACAGATGAGCAAGGTCGCCGCGACGGCACTGGTGACGGGCGGGGCGAAGCGGATCGGCAGGGCGATCGTCGAGGACCTTGCCGCGCACGGTTTTGCCGTCGCCATCCACTGCAATCGCTCGCTGGCCGAGGCGGAGGCACTGGCGGCCGAAATCAACAGTGGTCATTTTGGTCGACATGGCCGGGCCGCTGTGATTGCTGCCGACCTGACCGACATGGACGCCGTCGGCAACCTTGTCGGCCGCGCGGCGGCGGCACTCGGGCCGGTGTCGCTGCTGGTCAACAACGCCTCGCTGTTCGAGCACGACAGCGTTGAGGATTTCGACTGGCCGGCCTGGGATCGCCATTTCGCCGTGCATGTCAAGGCGCCGGCGCTGTTGGCGCAGACTTTCGCCCGGGCCTTGCCGCAGAACAGCGAGGGGCTGATCGTCAACATGATCGACCAGCGCGTCTGGCGGCCGACGCCACGTTATTTCTCCTATGCGCTGTCGAAGTCGACCTTGTGGGCAGCGACCGAGATGATGGCGCAGGCGCTGGGTCCCCGCATCCGCGTCAACGCCATTGGTCCTGGCCCGACCTTGAAGAACACGCGCCAGCACGACAGCGATTTCGATGCCCAGATTGCCGGCCTGATCCTGAAGCGCGGCCCGGAATTGCCGGAATTCGGTGCCACTATCCGCTATCTCTGGGCGGCACGCTCGGTTACCGGCCAGATGATCGCGCTTGACGGCGGCCAGCATCTTGCATGGCAGACGCCCGATGTGACAGGCATGACGGAATGAGCCCCATGGACCAGAAACACAAAACGCGCGGTGGCGCCGACGACCTGCCGCCCGAAATCGACCTCGAGGACGAGGCGGCCGAGGAGGTCGTCGAGCCTGCAGCCAGCGGTCCGGACGTCACCTTCACCGCCATCGACTGGACCCCGCATGCCGGCGACGCCGACGGCATGGTCGGCGCCGAGGTGATTCAGACGCTGGTCAAGCGGCTGCCCAATGCGCCCGGCGTCTACCGGATGATGAATGCCGCCGGCGACGTGCTCTATGTCGGCAAGGCACGCAGCCTGAAGAAGCGGGTCACCAACTACGCGCAAGGCCGGTTCCACACCAGCCGCATCGGCCGCATGGTGCGCGAGACGTCGACGATGGAGTTCGTCGTCACCCGCACCGAGATCGAAGCGCTGCTGCTTGAAGCCAACCTCATCAAGCGCTTGCGGCCACGCTTCAACGTGCTGATGCGCGACGACAAGTCGTTTCCCTATATCCTGTTGACCGGCGACCATGTCTCGCCCGGCATCTACAAGCATCGCGGCGCGCGCTCGCGCAAGGGCGACTATTTCGGCCCCTTTGCTTCAGCCGGCGCCGTCGGCCGCACCATCAACTCGCTGCAGCGCGCCTTCCTGCTCAGGAGCTGCACCAACTCCTTCTACGAGAACCGCACCCGGCCTTGCCTTCTGTTCCAGATTAAGCGCTGTGCCGGCCCGTGCACCGGCGAAATCTCGCATGTCGACTATGCAAGGCTCGTCGCCGAGGCGAAGGATTTTCTCTCCGGCCGCAGCCAGAAGGTGAAGACGGAGATCTCCGCCGCCATGCAGCAGGCTTCGGAGAACCTCGATTTCGAACGGGCCGCCATCTATCGCGACCGGCTGGCGGCGCTGTCGCATGTGCAGAGCCATCAAGGCATCAATCCGCAGACCGTCGACGAGGCCGATGTCTTCGCCATCCATCAGGAGGGCGGCCAGGTCTGCATCCAGGTGTTCTTCTTCCGCACCGGCCAGAACTGGGGCAACCGCGCCTATTTTCCAAAGGCCGATCCGGCGCTCGAAGCTGGCGAGGTGCTGGGTTCGTTCCTGGCGCAGTTCTACGACGACAAGCCGACGCCACGCACCATCCTGTTGTCGTATGGCGTCGAGGACCAGGAATTGCTGGCGGAGGCCCTCTCCACCCGCGCCGGCCGCAAGGTGTCGATCTCGGTGCCGCAGCGCGGCGAGAAGAAGGACCTGACCGACAACGCGCTGCAGAACGCGCGCGAAGCGCTCGGCCGGCGACTCGCCGAGACCTCGACCCAGGCGCGGCTGCTCAATGGCTTTGCCGAGACCTTCGGCCTGGAAAAGCCGCCGGTGCGCGTCGAGGTCTATGACAACTCGCACATCATGGGCACCAACGCCGTAGGCGCCATGGTCGTCGCCGGGCCGGAAGGTTTTGTGAAGAACCAGTATCGAAAGTTCAACATCCGCTCGACCGAGATCACGCCGGGCGACGATTTCGGCATGATGCGCGAGGTGATGCAGAGGCGCTTTTCGCGGCTGTTGAAGGAACATGGCGATGCCCCGCAAACTGAGGGCGCGGACGAGGCGAGCCCTACCGGACCGGGCGACGATATCGAGGACGCCGGCGGCTTCCCGGCCTGGCCCGACGTCATCCTCATCGACGGCGGCCAAGGGCAGATGACGGCGGTGCGCAAGATCCTCGCCGATCTCGGCATCGAGGACCGCGTCGTGGCCATCGGCATCGCCAAGGGTCAGGACCGTGACGCCGGCCGCGAACGCTTCTTCGTCAAGGGTAGGGACTCATTCTCGCTGCCCGTACGCGATCCGGTGCTCTATTTCGTCCAGCGGCTGCGCGACGAGGTCCATCGCTTCGCCATTGGTTCGCACCGCGCCCGCCGAAAAAAAGAGATGGTCAAGAGCCCGCTCGACGAGATCAGCGGCATCGGCCCCGGCCGCAAGCGCGCGCTGCTGATGCATTTCGGTACGGCCAAGGCGGTCAGCCGCGCCGCCGTCGAGGACCTGGTCAAGGTCGACGGCATTTCCGAGCAGGTGGCGAAATTGGTCTACAATCATTTTCACGAGAGCTAAGCCCCTATTGCCGATATTTCGGCCGGCTAATCGATTCTGGCCTGTTGACCCCCCACATTCGCTTCTGATTTGACTAAGCAGGCAGAAAGAGTTCCCAAAACATGTCCCAGCGCGCGTTCAACCTGCCCAACATGCTCACTTACGCCCGCATCCTGGCGGTGCCGCTGGTCGTGCTGTGCTTTTTCCTGGAGGGGCATTTGAAATCGAGCGACTTCGCTCGCTGGTCGGCGCTCATCATTTTCCTGCTCGCCTCGATCACCGATTACTTCGACGGCTATCTGGCGCGCGCCTGGCAGCAGACCTCCAATATCGGCAAGATGCTCGACCCGATCGCCGACAAGCTGCTGGTCGCCACTTGCCTGCTGCTGCTTGCCGCCGACACCGACCGCCATGCCGGCATCGCCGGCTGGTCGCTATGGGCGGCGATCATCATCCTGTGCCGCGAGATTCTGGTTTCGGGCCTGCGCGAATATCTGGCGGCCCTGAAGGTCTCGGTGCCGGTGACGCAGCTCGCCAAATGGAAGACCACCATCCAGATGATCGCCATCGCTTTCCTGCTGGCGGGACCTGCCGGCGACAAGATCTTCCCGCTGACCACCCAGACCGGGCTGGTGCTGCTGTGGATCGCCGCCCTGGTCACGCTCTACACCGGCTACGACTATTTCCGCGCCGGCCTCAAGCACATCATGGATGAATAAAATGTCGACGAAGCTCATCTATTTCGCCTGGGTGCGCGAGCGGATCGGCAGACCGGAGGAAGAGGTCGAACTGCCGGCCGGCATCGAAACGGTCGCCGACCTGTTGCGCTGGCTGAAATCACGCGGCGAGGAATACGAGAACGCGCTGCAATATCCTGACGTGATCCGCGTCGCCATCAACCAGGAACATGTCGAGCACCGCGAGAAGATCGCCGGCGCGCGCGAGATAGCGCTGTTCCCGCCGATGACCGGTGGCTGAACCATGTCGGCGGTGCTGCCTGTCGTGCGCATCCAAGCGGAGGATTTCGACGTCGCCGCCGAGATCGCCAGGCTGACCAGGGGTCGCAACGACATCGGCGCTGTGGTGACTTTCTCCGGCCTTTGCCGCGACGAGCAAGGCAGGCTCTCCGCACTCGAGCTCGAACATTATCCCGGCATGGCGGAAGCCGAGATATCCCGCATCGCCGGGGAAGCAATCGAGCGCTGGCCGCTGCAGGGGCTCACCGTCATCCATCGCCACGGCAAGATCGCGCCCGGCGAAAACATCGTGCTGGTGGTGGCCGCTTCCGCCCACCGGCAGGCGGCGTTCGAGGCCGCGAATTTCCTGATGGATTATTTGAAATCACGGGCGCCGTTCTGGAAAAAGGAACACCATAGCGACGGTTCCGAGGGCGGCTGGGTCGATGCCAAGGAGGCCGACGACAAGGCGGCGAGCCGCTGGAAACGAGACTGACCAGGCTTTCCGCGAGCCCTCAGCCTTTGTCGGTGCCGATCAAATGATCGAGCGAAATCCGGCCGGGTCCCCAGGCCATGATGCCAAGCGCCATCGCCGCCCAGGTAATGTGCAGCGGCCAGCCGTCCGGCACGGTGAGCTCGATGACCAGCGTCATCAGCAGCAGCCCGAATGCCGCCAGTCGCGTCACCAGGCCGAAAACAAGGAGAACTGGCAACACGATCTCCGCTGTCCCTGAGGCGAACGCCACCAGCCCAGGTGCAGGAAAATCGTAAGGGCCCCCCGGCAGATGCAATTTGAGTTCCGAGCTGAAAAGCAGCACGGCGACATCGTTCAACTTTAGAAAACCGTCCCATTTGTTGACGCCGGACCGCCAGAACGGGACGGCGAGGGCGCAGCGCAGGACAAGCTGCGTCAGCGATGGCGTCGCGATCGTACGCAGGGCGGCATTCAGCCTTTCGACGAGGGCGGCGACCCTTCGCGGTTCGGTGCTCGCGTTCTGCCCATCGCTCATCGTGCTCACCTTTTCTGATGTGCCGTCGTGAAGGCTCCCGCTTGCAGCACGCCGGCAATGTTCGCGGAAAGCTCGAATTCAGCACCCTCCGCAAATGCTGCCGCGGCCGCCGCGCCGAGCGCCTCGCCCGCGATCAGATGCGAGATAAACACTGCGCCGCCGGGCGGCAGGTGGCGAACGAAGACCTCGAGGCCGGGCCGCGTGACCAGCGCATCTTCAGCGCCCGTTGCCCGGATCGGCCCAACAGGAGCGTCGTTCCGGTTTGCCGCGAAGACCGTGACTGCCGGGAACCGGGAGCGCGCGACCCGCGTCGCCGGATGCGGCCGCAGCACGGTATCGGCAAGCCTCTCGGAAGGGATCGACGCCAGTGCCTCAGCCGACAGCGCCTCCGCGTCGGCGGCATGATAGGCGTCGAGCCAGGCCCGCTCGATGCGCGCCACGTCGGCCAGCCACGGCATCGACTGCGCGTATTCGTAGCGCTCGATGAAATCGGGAAAGTCGCGGCCATATTCGAATAGAAGCGGCGAGGTGGGTGGGGTTTCGCGGATGTGAAAGCGCGCCATCGCGCGAAAGAAATCCGGGCCGGTGATGCGCAGCGTCGCTGGAAAGCTGGCGGCCAGCGCATCGATCAGGCTGACCGTGACGTTGTTGCGGTAGACGGCATATCGCTTGACCGCAGCCTTCCCGTTCGGCCCCGAGACAGAGTCAGGCGGGGCACGGTCAGGATCGAGCAAACCGGCGGTGAATGCCGCGGCATAGTCAAACCGGCGGCCGAAATCGCCCGACTGGAGCTCATCCTGCGGCATGGGCTTTTCCGAAATAGCTCTCGGCATGACGGTCGAGGATGGCTTGCGCGGCGGCGGCCTCCGCCTTTAGCACCGGCCACTCGGGAATGTCGCTGTCCCATTCGATCAGCGTCGGCAGTGGCCCGCATCGGCCGATGACGGTATCGAAAAGCTTCCAGACCGCGTCTGCAACCGGACCGTCATGGCTGTCGATGAGCAGCAGGTCGCCCTCGTCGTCCTCCTGCTCGGCGTGCCCGGCCAGATGGATTTCGCCGACATGTTCGAGCGGGAAGTCCGCGAGATAAGAACGTGCCGAATAGCCGTGATTGGTGGCCGAGACGAAGACGTTGTTGACGTCGAGCAGCAGGCCGCAGCCGCTACGCCGAACCAGCTCGCGGATGAAATCCGTCTCGCTCATCGTCGATTCCGGAAAAAGCACATAGGTCGAAGGATTCTCGAGCAGGATCGGGCGGCCGATCGTGCCCTGCACCTCGTCGATGTGATCCGCCACGCGCGAAACCGTTGCCGGCGTGTAGGGCAGGGGAAGCAGGTCGTTGTAATAGGTGGTGTCGTGGGTCGACCAGGCGAGGTGCTCTGAAACGAGCGCCGGCTCGTAGCGATCGACCAGCGCCTTGAAACGACCGAGATGCGCCTTGTCGAGCGGCTGCGGGCCGCCGATCGACATGCAGACGCCATGCAGCGAGACGGGACAATTGCGGCGGATGCGGGCGAGCGCGTCGTGCGGCGGGCCGCCGGCGCCCATGTAGTTTTCCGCATGAACCTCGAAGAAGCCGCTTTGGGGACCGTCGCCGAGGATTGCGGATAGATGCTCATGCTTGAAACTGGTGCCGGCAAGGCCGGCGACCGGGTGCGCCGGAAAGCGCGAGGTCTTCGACATGCGGGATGCTGGACGGGTCGGTCCGTTCTTTGTCATCGCCACTTTCCGGGCAGGGTGCATCGCCTACGATGGGACGTCCCGGGTCAGCTCGGTGGGTGAGCCCTTGCGGCCGCCGGGTAGGTCCATCGTCGTGCAGGTGCCGCCGTCGACGAACTTCCAGGCGTTGCCTTGGTAGTTGACGGTCGAGGTACCTTGGCAGGTGGTTCCCGGGCCTGCCTTGCAGTCGTTCTGTCCCTTCAAGGCGACGCCAAAGCACTTCTCCTTGCCGGCGTCCATCGCTGCCTTGACCTGTGCCTCGGTCAGCGGCGCGGCCGTCGCAAAAGAAGCAAGAGCCGTGGCAACGGCGCTGGCCAGTAAGGCCGCGCTCACGGTTGATCTCGTTGACATGATTTCACCTCCGGTTGGGTTTTAAGCGCACTCTCCTCAGCGCGCATTGGTCAGTTCGGTCCGGACGCCCGCCGTGTTACGTCTGTTTGGAACACGAATTCGTGATCGCCTGAGGCTTGGCCGCGGGTGGCCTGAACAGAGTTTGCGGAGCGGCCAAGGAGGCCGACGACAAGGCGGCGGGGCGCTGGAAGCAGCCGCCGGCCAAATAAATCCCTGCGACAGCCATCCCATACCCCGCCAGCCATTCATTGACCGCAATCCTGCGAGACCTTTGGCCGGAAGGGGAGCAGGATCATGCTGGACAGGATCGCCGAGTTCTTCATCTTCGGGCTGGTGCCGCTGGCCGTCGGCATACTGGCCGTTCCGGATCACTCCGTGGCCGCCGAAAAGACCCTCAAGGGCGAGGTGATGTATCGCGAGCGCATCACGCTGCCGCCCAACGCCGTGCTTTCCGTGCAGCTTGCCGACGTATCGCTGGCCGACGCGCCGGCCGCAATCATCGGCGAACGCAAGATCGTGCCCACCGGCCAGGTGCCGATCAAGTTCGAGATCAGCTTCGATCCGCAGGCGATCAGGCCGAACATGACCTACGTGCTGCAGGCACGCATCACCGCCGACGACAGGCTGCTGTTCATCTCCGACGAGCGTCATCAGGTCGACCCGCTGAGCGATGCACCCCTGACCATCATGCTGAAAATGGCGGCGCCGGGCGACGAGCCGGCGGCAGCCTCCGTGTTCGGCCAAAGCTGGCTGATCGAATATATCGACGGCATCGGCGTGATTGCCGAGCCGCGGGCGACGTTCCGGATCAGCGAAGCCGGCAAGGCCGGCGGCAGCGGCCCTTGCAACGTCTACTTCGCCACCGCCAAAGTCGATGGTTCGACGATTACCATCAGTGACATCGGTTCGACCTTCAAGGCCTGCGCGTCCGAGACCATGGCCGAGGAAAAGGCGCTGTTCGAGGCGCTGGCCGAGGCAGCGTCGTACCATATCGACGCCGGCAAGCTCATCATCGCCGACAAGGATGATCGCGTCATCCTGCGGTTCAATGCTGCGAGCTGAGACTTGTCGATATTCAGGTGAGGCCGGCCTGCACATGGCGGCTCTCTGCGCTTCCCTACAGCGCCGCACGCCCTAATGGGCGCGCAAAGGACGCTGTAACATTTTGATTTTGCGCATGATACTTTCCGAAGTCGACCTCGATTTCGGGGTCATGCACGGGCTCACCTACCTTAAGCACGCTCCGCTTCGGTTCTCGGAATCCACCATTTGATCGCTTCGCGCTCGTCTTCGATTCCGGCTCGCCTGACCTGAATCTCAACAGACCTTGGCCCGTTCCGAAACGATCACACCTGCGGCGGCGCAGGCGTCAGGCCGAAGCGGCGCATCAAAGCCATGAACCTGGCGCGGTCGGGCGGGCCGCCGACGCCGAAGATGGCGAAGGCCTCGCGGAAATATTCCGGCCCGATCGCCGCCGGCGTCACCATGCAGAGTACCTTGGCCGTCTCTGTGCCGTTGTTGTCGAAGCGATGGATTGCTCCGCGTGGAATGCACAGTGCCTGTCCAGGCCCCACATCGTGCCGGTGTCCGTCGACGGTCAGCGTCAGCACGCCATCGATCCCGTACATCGTCTCTTCGTAGTGGTCGTGGCTGTGTGCCGGCGCGAGCAGGTGCTGCGAGCCGGGGACAGTCAGTTCGAAGGCCGCGATGCTGCCGGCCGATTGATCGCCGGTGAGCAGGAAACGCACGGCAAGACCGCCATGGCTGATCGTCTCGTCAGCAGGATTGACGCGGACCTGGCTGGCTTTTTCTAGCATTCCATCCTCCCATGTGGTAAATCGAATTTACCGATGATGAGTAAACTCAATTTACCAAGGTGTCAATGCCGTCGCCCATCGAAGATCCGCCAAGGAAGCCGCCGCTGATCGGCGCGCTGCTGCGCGTGCCTGCCATGGCCATCCACCGCAAGCTGATCAGGGAACTCAGGGCATCGGGTTTCGAGGATCTTAGCCCGCCGCATATGGCCGTGATCCAATATCCCGGCCCTGACGGCCTGAGGCCAAGCGCGCTTGCCGAGCGCGCTGCCATGAGCAAACAGGCCATGAACCAGCTGCTGAAGACGCTGGAAGCGATGGGCTACATCAGGCGCTCCACAGCACCTGACGAAAGCGGCGGGACGATCGTCAATTTCACCGACCGCGGGCGCGCCGCCTATCAGAAGATGGCCGACATATTGCTGGATATCGAGCGGGAATGGGCTGAGGAACTTGGCTCAAAACGCTTTCATGAGCTGAAGATGCTGCTCGGCGACCTCTGGGACACGCCGCTCATTCGCTGAGAAGGAGATCGGCAGCTTCGACGCTCCGCTCATCAGCGACATTGGCTCGATCTTCAAGGCTTGTGCGCCGGACGTTGTGGCCGAGGAAGAGGCGCTGTTCGAGGCGTTGGCAGGGCGGCGTCCTACCACGTCGTCGCCGGCAAGCGTGTCTTCGCCGACAGAGACGGCCGCTGCGCTTCAACGCCTCGAGCTAGACTAGCTCCCAGCCTTGAGCATGTCGATCACCGCACGAAGTCCGGCCGAGAGGTATCGTCGGCTTGGATAATAGAGGAACAGACCGTCATCATCGGCGCACCAATCGTCCAGGCAACGGACAAGTGCGCCGCTGGCGAGATGCGCCGCAACGCGACTGTCCCAGACGTACGCAAGGCCGCATCCCTGCAGCGCAGCTTCGACCATGAGTTCCTGGTTGTCGAGCGTAATCGGACCATCGACCTCGACATCGACTGCCTTACCGCCGCGCTCGAACTGCCAGTTGTAGATCGCGCCGCTCGGATAGCGGTAGCGAACGCACAGGTGCTCCCGCAGGTCGCCCGGCACCAGCGGGATTCTGCGTTCCTTGAAATATTCGGGTGAGCCCACGACGGCGAAACGCAACCGTGGCTTGATGCGAACCGCGATCATGTCTTGTGTGAGGCGTTCGCCGAAGCGGACGCCGGCATCGAAGCCTTCCTCGACGATATCGATCAGCCTGTCGGTGGCAACGATATCGAGGCGAAGTCCTGGATTCCGTTTCAGCAATGGTCCCATCACGTCGTGCAGCAGAAAAGGTGCGATGGAACTGGGAACATTGATGCGCACCGTTCCGAACGGAGTGCCGCGAAATGCGTTGAGGCCCTCCAGCGCCTTTTCGATTTGGTCGAACGCAGGGTGCAGTTCCGTCAGGAACCGCTCGCCCGCCTCCGTCAGCGACACGCTGCGGGTCGTGCGATGGAACAGCCGCACGCCGACACGTGCCTCCAGGCTGCGGATTGCGTGGCTGATTGCCGAGGCAGCGACGCTGCGCTGGACGGCGGCCAGCTTGAAGCTCCTGTGACGCGCGACCGCGAGGAAGGTCGACAATTCGGCGAGTTCGGTTCCGTGCATTTGGCATACCGGGGTCAATTCATATGACCTATTCACTACAATGAGAAGAATTATGCGTCTAATCATATCTTTCCGAGCCCTCTAGATACAGCGCCACCGGAACAACAGCTCCATCGAATGGCGCTCTGCCCGGGCAGATTTCAACCGATGGAGAACCTTATGACAAAGATCCTGAAGACGCTCGACGGCAAGGTCGCTCTGGTGACCGGCGCCAGTTCGGGTATCGGCCGCACAACAGCCTTCGAACTCGCGCGTCGCGGCGCGAAGGTCATCGCCAGTGCTCGCCGCCAGTCCGAGATCGACACGCTGGTCGCCGAAATCGGGGAAGCAGGCTTGGAGGCAACAGCCGTCGTCGCCGACGTCAATGTCGAGCAGAGCGTGATCGACCTCGTGGCAAAAGCGATCTCGACCTACGGGCGGATCGACATCGCCTTCAACAATGCCGGTACCGAAGGCGGGTTCACCCCTTTCGTCGACTAGTCGAACGAGGTCTACGACACGATCTTCAATGCCAATGTCCGCGGCGTCTTTTGGTCGATGAAGCACGAGGCCAAGGCGATGTTGGCTCAGGGCGGCGGCACGATCATCAACAATGCTTCGATGGGCGGCGTCATCGGCTTTGGCAATGCCGGGCTCTACGTCGCCAGCAAGCACGCGGTGCTCGGCCTTACCAAGACCGCATCGATCGAGCTGTTCAAGCAAGGGGTGCGCGTCAACTCGATCTGCCCCGGCATCATAGACACCCCGTTCCAGGACCGTATCTGGCCGAGCACCGAGGCAAAGCACGCCTTCGCGGCGTCGACCGTTCCCGGCCGGGCCGGCTCGCCGGAAGAGATAGCGATGGTCGTGGCCTTCCTTGCTTCCGATGACGCCTCGTTTGTCTCCGGCCACGGCCTGCTCGCAGACGGCGGCTATTCGGTCGCCTGATCGGCCGCATGCCGATCACGTTGTGTTTCAGCCGGAATAAACCGGGCAGCGCGCGCGTTACGTCCTCATACGATGGCGGGTAAGGCAAAAGGGATGTTTGTCCCTTCGTTGAAGCCGCCAGAATGGCTGCGGCTCGTTCTGGCCTTAACTCAAAGGAGTCCAGACATGAAAACGCACACGCTTATCCTTGCCGCCACCGGTGCATCGCTCCTTGCCTTTACTGGTCTTGCCAAGGCGGACGACCATCTGGTCAACGCTCTTGAGCACGGTCTCAAAGCGGACAGCCAACCCTTCCAGACGAACAAGGCTGGCCACAGCGGCGATCTCGCGCCGGGGCAGGGCAGCCCGTTTGCAGGTGAGGAGACCAAGACCCCGTCCACCGACACGCCAGCGGCGAACGCCAACGCGAACGTGAAGGAACGCCAGGCGAAATAGACTGGCAGAACCCGCCGCTAGGGGGCGGCGGGCGACATGAATCGGGCGACGATGCCGCATCTCACGCGATATTCTCAATTCGTCGCTTGTTTGAATACCGCGCCGTAGTGATAGGGTGGTACGTCGACCAGTTCGGCTAGCTTGAACCCGCCCGCCTCGACGGCCTCGATGGTCTGTTCGGGTGACAGCCTCAGCTCGGTCTTCGGTCCGCGCGGCTCGCCGAGAACCGTGGTCTGCTCGCGCTGCTTCTGGTGCCAGTTGACGATGGCAAAACGACCAGCAGGGCCAAGCGTTGCGCGCACGGCGCGGGCAAGGCGCGGCCGATCCGGAACGCCGTGGAAAGCGTTGGCCATAAAGACGAAGTCGACGGTTTGAGGCACCAGCCTGGCAAGCTCATAGGCGTCGCCCGCCACAAACTCGCAATTGCTCGCGCCGCCTTCGGCCAGCCGCCGCCTGGCGACTTCGAGCAGATCGGCATCGATGTCGATGGCAATTACATGACGGGCGACCCTGGCGATTGGCAGCGTGAACCAGCCGTCGCCGCAGCAAAGATCGACCACGTCCGTGCCGGGCTTCATGCCTACTGCCGCCACGACGCTGGCAGGCTCGGGCCACAGCGCTTCCCACCAGCCGCCGGTCGGCATCTCGGTGCCCTGGAAGAAGCCGGGAATGGTGCTGGTCATGGCCTGGTCGGCTCCATTGTCGGGACCGCGTTTGATCGGTGCCCTCGAGCTTAACGCACCCATGATCCGTCGAGGAGCCTGAAGCAAAAAATGTCCGCTAACAAAAAAGGCCGGCGTTGCGCCGGCCTCTTTGATGGGGTTCGGGATGCGGGCTCAGCCGACGATCTCGGTGTCCGAGAACCAGTATTTGATCTCCTGCGCGGCGGTTTCCGGCGCATCGGAACCATGCACGGAATTCTCGCCGATCGACAGCGCGTGCAGCTTGCGGATGGTGCCTTCGGCGGCGCTTGCCGGATTGGTGGCGCCCATCACTTCGCGGTTCTTGGCGATGGCGTTCTCGCCTTCCAGTACCTGCACGACCGTCGGGCCCGACGACATGGACTCGACCAGCTCGCCGAAGAACGGACGCTCCTTGTGGACAGCATAAAAACCTTCCGCCTCACGGCGGCTCATCCACACCCGGCGCGAAGCGACCACGCGCAGGCCGGCATCTTCCAGTATCTTGGTAATGGCGCCGGTGAGATTGCGGCGGGTCGCGTCCGGCTTGATCATGGAAAAGGTGCGTTCGAGCGCCATGGGATCGTCCTTGTGATGGAGAGTGGAATTGAGGGTGGCGGGCTCTATACAAGCCGCCCGCCGGCTTGCCAAGGGGAGGCCGGTGTGGCGCGCATTTCTGCGCTGCAGCGGCGGACTTTCAAGTCAAACCGTGCCGCCGCTCATCTTTTTGTTGAGCATCGGATTTTCCGAAAACCGGTACCCACTTTGGATCCGATCGACTGGCCGCCCTATAGCGCGTCGTCGTCAGCCTGACCCAACGTCGTCATAACTGCATCTCGATCGTCAGGTTGGCCGTGTCGCCAGCCCCGAGGCCTTCGCGAACCCGCACCGCCGTCTTGATCGGCAAGAGCAGGCTGCCGGATTTTTTGTCGGGAAACAGCGATGTCCGCCATCTGGTCTGGCCGATGACGGCCTCCACGCCAAGCGAGCCCCAAGGCCTTGCCATCCCCATCATCGCCGTCTTGATCCGGGCCCCAAGCTCCGGCGGCAGCGTCACGAAATGCCAGCCGCCCTTACCCGGATAGACCCAGATCTCGGCCTGCATGTCGTAGCGGAACATTCTATGCCCTTCCTCGGGTCAAGCCCGTCATGACTGGCTTTGCCATGGTGTATTGTTGGCAATGCTGACGATCGGCGAAACCATCCATGATATCCACAGCTCTGCAGGGGAAAGCCATTTTTCCCTGCAACGAGGATGGCAGCGCCGCCATTGCACTACCGCCTTGTCACGATAGACGGCCGCCGGGTTTCCCAGCCTTCCCGTTCCAGTTCCGGCACGCTGTGGTTCTCGCTCGGGTAGCCGATGCAGAAGTAACCGATCAGCGTCCACTCCGGCGGCACGTCCAGGATCGTCGCCATCTCGGCCGGATCGAGGATCGAGACCCAGCCCATGCCTATTCCTTCGGCGCGCGCCGCCAGCCACATCGTGTGGACCGCCATGACAGCGGAATAGTCTATGGTGGCTGGCATGGTCAGGCGGCCGAGCCCATGCCCTTGCGAGGTTGTACGGTCGGCGAAAACCGCAAGCTGGCAGGGTGCCTCATTCAGGCCGGCAAGCTTCAGGCGCGCATAAAGCGCGGCGCGTTCGCCGCAAAAGGTTTGGAGTGCCTCCGCGTTGCAGCGCTCGAAGCAAGCCCTGACGGCGGCGCGGCATGTTTCGCTCTCGACGACGACGAAGCGCCAAGGTTGGCTCAGCCCGACGGACGGCGCGGCGCTGGCAAGCTCGAGCAGCCGCTCCAGCGCCCCTTCGGGGAGCAGCGTCGGCTTGAACCGCCTGACGTCGCGTCGCCACAGGAAGAGATTGGCGAGCCCGGCGCGAAAGTCGGCCGGGAACTCTGGGTTTGCGGTCATGGCGCGCTGCCTTTGTTGTGATTGTCCGGTTCGCCGGACTTTCGTCTTGTTTGCTTCGATCCGGGCAGTGATGAGGCGCTTCGAGCGACACGTCTGCTACCCGCATTGTCGCGTTTCGCCGGGCGGGAATTCTAATGCATGCAAAATTGTGCAGCGGTTTTGCGGTAACGACATGCATCAAATCAAGAACCTAAAGCGCGTCACATGAGGCCAGTCGAACGCGACGCGCTTTAGCCGAGGCCGGGCGACGTCGCCGCCATCTACGCCGTTGGACCTCGATCGGCAAACAAAACCCGCCTCGGCAAGCCGGGCGGGTCGTCGGTACGAATCAGCACCATACCCAAATTAGTAGCATAGCTGCCGGCACAAAGCAAGAACAAAATGTGGCGTTGCCCGATGAAACTGCCGATTTCACCCCTCAAGCGGGGCGATCGCTGCCGGCGCGACCGTGCGGCCGACGCCGCCATGCAGATCGAGGCATCGTTCGAACCATTGCGCCACGACGTCGCTGTCGTCGAGCAGCCGGTAGGGCGTGGCGATGCGCGCCCATTGCAGCGCGCCGAAAACGATGTAGTCGGCAAATAGCGGCGACTGGCCGCTGATGAAGGGCTGATAGCCAAGCATCGAGCGGAGCGGCTCCAGCGAGGCGCGGAAGCTGGCGAGCCCAGCGTCGCGGGTGGCGTATACCGCCTCCAGGCGATTGCCGAAGCGCTGCTCGCGGGTCTGCCGGAAATAGGCGGCGTTCGCCTCGTCCTGCATGGCGTGTAGGTCCAGTATCGCAGCGGTGGTGACGTAGGGATGGATGGTCAGCTGCGACCAGCGTTCGATGAAGCGCGCCATCGCCTTACCGCCGTCGCCGGAAAACAATGTCGGCCGCTCGGGATAGGCCTCCTCGAGATAGAGCGCGATGGCGAAGGAATCGGCGACCACCGTCTCGCCGTCGCGGATCACCGGAACGAGCTTCGAGACGCCGCCTTCCACCTTCGGCACTTCGAGGAAACGGGTCGGCACGCTGGTGATGTCGAGCCCTTTGTGGGCCAGCGCCATCGCCGCCTTCCAGCAATGTGGGCTGAATGGGCGGGCGGCGTCGCGTCCGACAAGGTCATAGAGCAGAATGGTCATTGGCGGCAGCGTCCTTGCAGTCTAACTATGCCCGAAACAGACCCGCGCGAAACAGGGTCTCGCAGGTCGAGAGAAGAATGAAACAGCATTTCAGGATGTTTGCGGCCTACAATCAATGGGCCAACGGCCGTATCTACGATGCCGCCGCCGATCTCGACGAGGAAGAGTTCGACCGCAATGTCGGCGTCTTCTTCGGTTCGATGATGGGAACGCTCAACCACCTCCTGGCAGCCGACCGTATCTGGATGAAACGCTTCACCGGCGAGGGCGACGCGCCGGCAAGGCTCGATACGATCCTGCACCGCGCCTTGCCCGGCTTGCGGCTGGCGCGCGAGGCCGAGGACAAACGGATCATCGACTGGGTCGACGGCCTGAGCGACAAGGCGCTGTCGGGCCGCTTCTCCTACATGACCGTCTCGGATATGCGCACCGTCTCGCAGCGGCTGGCGCCGGCGCTCGATCACTTCTTCAACCACCAGACCCACCACCGCGGCCAGGCGCATGCGATCCTGACCGTTCTGGGCAAGCCAAGCCTCGGACTGGACCTGACGATGTTCCAGCGCAGCGAGGAGGGCAGAGCATTCGCCTGAACCTGGGGCGGTTGGGGAAGCGGACGGTGGATAGGGGACGATCTGCCGAGATTGCAAAACGCGCCAAAACATTTTATGGAGCGCACGGTCGTGAGGGCGGCCGCTTCAGCAGCATTCAGCAGCAACAGCGAGAATTGGCACGCATGCCCAATGAACCCTTGCGCCTCGTGGCGTTCTTCGCCGTGGTCTTGGCGCTTCTCAACTCCGGTTATTATTTCCACCAGGGCGACATCGTCGCGACCATCTATTTCATGATCGGCGCCATTCTTGTGACTGCGGTGACCCGAATGAGTGTCAGAAGGCAGCTGATTTAGGACCGACCCGCTTATCTGGCCGCCATCTCGACGGCCGGTTCGCTTCGACTGCGATCGAATTGAAAGCAAAGTCTTAGGACTTCGTTTGCGCTGTTGCTTCAAGGTGGCCGACTGAAGCAGGAGCAAAAAAATGCGGATCGATTTGTCCCCGACGAGCTGGGGCAGGGTCGTGGCGGTTACCGTCGCTGGCACCGTGGTCTGCATTGCAGCCGCGTTCTTCGTCGATTCCTTCAATTTCCCGTATTTGTCGCCGGAAGCGCTGTGGCGGGCGCAGCTCACCGACCTGCTGCTGCCGCTTGTGCTGGCCGGCTCGTTCTTCTTTTTCCTGATGTGGAAAATGCGCCAGCTGGCCATCGCGCAGAAGGCACTGGCCATCGTCGCGGCGACCGACAGCCTGACGGCGGTGTTCAACCGGGGTGCGTTTTCGATGCTCGTCGAGGCCTATCTCGAACAGGCCCGCAGCCATTCCGTCGTCAATGCCGGCGCCTTGTTGATCGTCGATGCCGACCATTTCAAATCCGTCAACGACCGCCTCGGCCACGACTGCGGAGACCAGGCGCTCAAGCTGATCGCCAGGACGATCCAGGGCCAGCTGCGCGGCGCCGATATCGTCGGCCGGATCGGCGGCGAGGAATTTGCGGTTTTCCTTCCCGGCGCAGATCCTTCGCAGTCCTGGCTGGTGGCGGAGACAATTCGCCGACGCGTCCGTGAGGCGGAGTTCTCGCCTGGCGGCCGGCCCTGTCCTCTCTCGGTCAGCATCGGCGGCGTCGCCTTCAGCGGGCCGACCACCTACGCCGAGATGTTCGTGGTGGCGGACAAGCACCTTTACAAGGCCAAATCGAACGGCCGCGATCAGGTCAGTTTCGAGACCGCGGCAGCGGGCGACCCGCCGGGCGGCGGCCCGATGACGGTCCATTGACGGTCGTTTCTGTCAGGCGGCGTAGCCGCCGAGGCCCCGGGCGACCGGCTTGACCGAGACTGCCGGCTGGGCGGCCGGCCAGAGGATGCCTGCCGTCACGGCGAAGGTGATCAGGGCGTCGCGTGCCGCTTCGGCCGAGATCTCGCCGGCACGTGCCGCCTCGCAGGCCTTTACCGCGGCGCCATAGCTCAGCCGCCGGCGCGAAGGCGGGAACTCGGTCAGGAATTCGTGCATCTCGGAGAACGAAGCGATCGTACGCTTGTAGCCGGCGCCAACGGTTAGGGCGACCGGGGTGGAAAACGTCCTGTCGTGCATTCTGGCCTCTCGAATGGGCGGAGGTCACGGCGGACGCCGTTCTCCGGTCTGGGGGTCGGGCAGAAACGCGGATCACGGCGCGAGGTTCCATGTTGCCGGGATTGTTTTTTCGCCGGGTCTGGGAGCGGTCGCCGGGCGAGCAGTGCCAGCGGCGAGGCGGGTGCCTATTTCCACATGCCACGCATGCGGGCGCCGAGGTCGACACGCACCTGCGGCTGGCGGCGCGGATCGTCCGGGGCCTGGACGCTTGCCCATGCCACCTGCTCGAAGGCGCCTAGGATCGAGCGCGGAATGAAGCGCGTGCGCGAGGCATAGACATGGCGGTCGCCGCGCGCCGCCTGGCCGTGGACGAAAAAGCGATGCGGCATGACCAGGTGCAGGCTGTCCTTGGCCCGCGTCATCGCCACGTAGAGCAGCCGCCGTTCCTCGTCGATGTCCTCCTTGCTGCCGACGCCGAGATCGATCGGGATGCAGCCGTCGACGGTGTTGAGCACGAAGACGTTTTTCCACTCCTGGCCCTTGGCCGAATGGATCGTCGACAGGATCAGATAATCCTCGTCGCGGTGCGGCGGGCAGGCCTCGTCGCTGGTGGCGTCCGGCGGATCGAGCGTCAGCTCGGTGAGAAAGCGCTCGCGCGACGCATAGCCGGAAGCGATCTGCTCGAGCTGCAGGAGATCGGCCCGGCGCGTCGTCGCATCCTCGTGGATGCGTTCCAGATGCGGCTCGTACCAGAGCCTGACCTGCTCGATGTCGGCCGGCCATTTTTGCGCACCTGCGCGCAGGCCGCAATAGAGCGCGACAAAGCCCGGCCAGTCGTCGGCGGCACGCTGCGGCGGCCGGTAGCGGGCAAGCCCCATCGTCTCGTCGAGCGAATTTGCCATGGTCTCGACGATTGCATTGGCGGCCGAAGGGCCGATGCCGGGCAGAAGTTGCAGCACGCGAAAGCCGGCGACGCGGTCGCGCGGGTTTTCGGCAAAGCGCAGCACGGCCAGCACATCCTTGACGTGAGCGGCGTCGAGGAATTTCAGCCCGCCGAACTTGACGAAGGGGATGTTGCGGCGCGTCAGCTCGATCTCCAGCGGGCCGCTATGGTGCGAGGCGCGAAACAGCACGGCCTGTGCTTTGAGAACGGTGCCGGCCTCGCGTTCGGTGAGTATCGCCTGGCAGACATAGCTCGCCTGCTCGGTCTCGTCGCGCACGCTCACCAGCTTCGGCTTTTCCGCCGATTTGCGCTCGGTCCATAGATTTTTGGTGAAACGCTCCGACGCTTCGCCGATCACAGCATTGGCGGCCGCCAGGATCGTCTCGGTCGAGCGGTAGTTGCGCTCCAGCATGACGACCTCCGCCGGCTGCGCGAACTGCTTGGGAAAATCCAGGATATTGCGCACTTCCGCGGCGCGGAACGAATAGATCGACTGCGCGTCGTCGCCGACCACCGTCAGCCCCGATCCGTCGGGCTTCAGCGCCGTCAGGATCGATGCCTGCAGCCGGTTGGTGTCCTGATATTCATCGACCAGCACATGATCGAAACGCGCACCCAGAAGCGCGGCGATTTCCGGCTCGCCGGCCATCTGGGCCCAGTAAAGCAGCAGATCATCGTAATCGAGCACGTTCTGCGCCTGCTTGGCCTCGACATATCTGGCGAACAATTGTTTCAGCTGTTCGGCCCAGCCGGCGCACCACGGGAACACCGAACCCAGCACCTCGCCGAGCGGCGCCTGTGCATTGACGGCACGCGAATAGATCGCAAGGCAGGTGCCCTTGGTCGGGAAGCGGGCTTCGGTCTTCGAAAACCCAAGCTCGTGGCGGGCGAGATTCATCAGGTCGGCGGAATCCTCGCGGTCGTGGATGGTGAAGGCCGGATCGAGACCGATCTCCAGCGCATAATCGCGCAGCAGCCTGGCGCCGATGCCGTGGAATGTGCCGGCCCAACTCAGCGCATCGGTGATGACAGAAGCATCGCGCCCAAGCACCTCGCCGGCGATGCGCTCGACCCGCTTGGCCATTTCCGCTGCGGCACGGCGCGAAAACGTCATCAAGAGGATGCGGCGCGGGTCGGCACCCCTGACGATCAGATGCGCGACCCGGTGCGCCAGTGTGTTGGTCTTGCCGGAGCCGGCGCCGGCAATCACCAGCAACGGTCCGGCGATCTTGCCGTCGCCATGTTCGACGGCAAGCCGCTGCTCGGCATTGAGCTTCGCCAGATAGGCCGGCTGGAAGGACGAATCACGGGCGGCGAGGTTCATCGCCCATCAAGCATCGTTTCTGCTTTGTTCGCAACGGTTTGCGGAGCCGGAATAGGGCTCGTGAGCGAAGAAGCCTTGCGGGCAGGCCCGTTGACTAACGCTCGGGCTCGACGCCCATCCTTGCCGATTGCCGCCGCAGCGCCTCGCGATCGTCCTGTGGCGGCGGCAGCAGCAGCGGATCAAAATCGTCGGGCACCTCGTCGATCACTTTCTTGGCGACGCGATAGGCGACATAGACGATTGCCCCGGCAATGAGCAGACGGATCATGCCTTCCTCCATTGATTGTGGAGCAACCGGAGACGCGGCATTTTGTTCCCCGGCTCCTTGGCGAATGCGGGAACGACACCGGCCGCGCAACCAAATCGCCGACGCCTCGTTGTCGGGCGAGAGGAGACTGCGATGAAAAAGCGCTCAATCCTGCTACTTGTGGCAGCTCTGACTGTTGCGGGTTGCGACAACAACATCCAGCCGACCAAGGCCCCTGGCGACACGGTCGAGCAGAACCCGCAGGTCGACAAGAATCCCGTGCCGAAGTCGACGACCGGCGGCGATCAGCCCGGCACGCCGCCGAAACAATGACCACCTGAAATAGCATCGGCACTGGTCAAAGAGGTGGCCGGCGCCGCTTGGGAGGAAGCTGATGGCGCCGGCCAGGCGGAGATCAGGCCCGCCGCACATCCAAGGATAGCCGAGTCTTTCCGCGGCGTCATGGTCGATAGCGTACAGACGACACGCCCCTGTGGACAAACCTGCCGGCCACGCCAGCGTTTGTTCATCAACACATGGAACAAACCCGGCTGCTGCGTGTTTGGGTGTCGATCGGACGCTCCCAAGGCCGCCGTTCACGAAAGAACCCGCTCTCCTTGTCCCCCCTCAGGATAGCGGGTTCTTTTTGCGTCTTGCGGGAGTCGCCGCCAGGCGGATCGACTTACCTGCTTGCCGGTTTTCGCGCCTTATGCGGCGAACCGGGGCTCCAGCCCTTGCGAAGCATGGTTGTCCCGTGCAAAAGCGCGGCCATGCTGATCATCAACGACCTTTCGCTCCGCATGGCCGGACGCCTGCTTCTCGACCATGCCTCGCTGACCTTGCCGGCCGGCAGCAAGGCTGGCCTTGTCGGCCGCAACGGCACCGGCAAGACGACCATGTTCAAGGCGATCACCGGCGATCTCGCCTCCGAGACCGGCTCTATCAGCCTGCCCAAGAACACGCGCATCGGCCAGGTGGCGCAGGAAGCACCGGGCACCGAGGAGCCGCTGATCGAGATCGTGCTCAAGGCCGATCTTGAGCGGAGTGCACTGCTCGAGGAGGAAAAGACGGCGACCGATCCGCACCGCATCGCCGACATCCACATGCGGCTGGCCGATATCGATGCGCACTCGGCCGAGTCACGCGCGGCCACCATTCTCGCCGGCCTCGGCTTCGATGATGCCGCGCAGCGGCGCCCGGCCTCGTCCTTCTCCGGCGGCTGGCGCATGCGCGTCGCGCTGGCCGCCGTGTTGTTTGCCGAGCCCGACCTGCTGCTGCTCGACGAGCCGACCAATTATCTCGACCTCGAAGGCACGCTGTGGCTGGAAAACTACGTATCGAAATACCCGCATACCGTGCTCTTGATTTCGCACGATCGCGACCTGCTCAACCGCGCCGTCAACTCGATCGTCCATCTCGACCAGAAGAAGCTGACCTTCTGGCGCGGCGGCTACGACCAGTTCGAGCGCCAATATACCGAGCAGCGCGAATTGCAGGAGAAGGGCCGCGTCAAGCAGGAGGCCGCGCGCAAGCACATGGAATCCTTCGTCGAGCGCTTCCGCGCCAAGGCGTCGAAGGCGAGGCAGGCGCAGTCGCGCATCAAGGCGCTGGAGAAGATGAAGCCGATCGCCGCGATCGTGAACGACACGGTTCGGCCGTTCTCCTTTCCGGAGCCGGTGAAGACGGTTGCCTCGCCGATCATTGCGCTGAACAACGTCAATGTCGGCTATACCGAGGGCGAGCCGATCCTGAAAAAGATGACGCTGCGCATCGATGCCGACGATCGCATCGCGCTGCTCGGCGCCAACGGCAACGGCAAGTCGACCTTCGCCAAGCTTTTGGCCGGCCGCCTGAAGCAGGAGACCGGCAGCATGACCGTGGCGCCCGGGCTTAAGATGGCAATCTTCGCCCAGCACCAGCTCGACGATCTCCGACCAAATGAAAACGCGTACGAGCATGTCCGCCGGCTGATGCCGGAAGCGCCGGAATCAAAGGTGCGCGGCCGCGTCGCCCAGTTCGGCCTGACCACCGAGAAGATGAACACCGCCGCCAAGGACCTGTCCGGCGGCGAGAAGGCGCGGCTGCTGATGGGCCTGTCGGCCTTCGAGGGTCCGAACCTGTTCATCCTCGATGAACCGACCAACCATCTCGACATCGACAGCCGTGAATCGCTGATCCATGCGCTGAACGATTTTCCCGGCGCCGTCATCCTGATCTCGCACGACCGCCATCTGCTCGAAGCGACCGCCGACCGGCTGTGGCTGGTCAAGGACGGCGCGGTCAATCCGTATGACGGCGACCTCGAGGATTACAAGACGCTGGTCACCGGCGTCTCCGGCGACCGCCGCGGCAAGCGCGAGGCGGACAAAGCGTCGAAGGCCGACCGCCGCCGCGATGCAGCCGCGCGCCGCGCCGCCTTCGAGCCACTGGCCAAGGAAATCCGCGCCACCGAAGCGCTGATGGACCGCCTCCGCAAGCGCATCGACCTGATCGAGGATGAACTCGCCAACCCGGCTGTCTACGAAAAGGACCCCTCGACCGCGACAAGGCTGGCCAAGGAACGCTCACAACTTGCGCAACAGCTGGCCGGCCACGAGGAAAAATGGCTGTCGATGTCGGCGGAGTACGAGGAAGGCACGGCGGAGTAGGACGATGTCGGCAAAACTTTGGATCGAAGCTGCCAAGGTTTTGGCCGTCAATTCCGAAGCTGTCGTAAAATGCCCTGAGTGTCGAGACGGCAATCTGCTGGTCATCGACGCCGGAGCCGGATCATCGCATGTCGAGCGCCACATAAATTGCCCGAAATGCGGCGCCTACAACGCCTTGCTCAAGCGCATTGATGGCGGGTAACTGGCCCTACACGCCGCAATCACAACCGGCTAGTTTGCTCCCATGAATCAGCACGCCAAGCTTAAAATCGGCCATTCGGCCTGTCCGCATGATTGCCCGTCAACCTGCGCGCTCGAGGTCGAGTTGCTCGACGCCAGGCGCATTGGCCGCGTCCATGGCGCCAAGGCCAACAGCTATACGGCCGGCGTCATCTGCGCCAAGGTCGCCCGTTACGCCGATCGCATGCATCATCCCGACCGCCTGCTGAAGCCGCTGGTCCGTGCCGGCGCCAAGGGCGAGGGCGTATGGAAGGAAGCGAGCTGGGAGGCCGCACTCGACCTTGTCGCCGAAAAATTCATCGCGGCGGAGGCGAAATACGGCTCGGAGACGGTCTGGCCCTATTACTATGCCGGCACGATGGGTCTGGTGCAGCGCGACGGCATCGAGCGGCTCAGGCACGCCAAAAAATACTCCGGCTTCTTCGGTTCGATCTGCACCAATCTAGCGTGGACCGGCTGGATGATGGGCGCCGGCGCGCTGCGCGGCCCGGACCCGCGGGAGATGGCAAAGTCCGACTGCGTGGTGATCTGGGGCACCAATGCCGTGGTCACGCAGGTCAACGTCATGACCCACGCCATCAAGGCGCGCAAGGAACGTGAGGCCAAGATCGTCGTCATCGACGTTTACGAGAATGCGACGATGAAGCAGGCCGATCTGGGCCTGGTGCTGAGGCCCGGCACCGACGGCGCACTGGCCTGCGCGGTGATGCATGTGCTGTTTCGTGACGGCATGGCGGACCGCGCCTATCTGGAAAAACACACCGACGATCCGCACGGTCTGGAAGCGCATCTTCAGACGAGGACGCCGCAATGGGCCGCTGACATCACCGGGCTTTCGGTGGACGAAATCGAGGCCTTCGCCCGGCTCGTCGGCACGACGAAGAAGACCTACTTCCGCCTCGGCTACGGTTTTTCGCGGCAGCGCAACGGTTCGGTCAACATGCATGCCGCAGCCTCGATCGCGGCGGTCACCGGCTGCTGGCAGTATGAGGGCGGCGGCGCCTTCCATACCAATTCGGGCATCTTCAAACTCAACCAGGAACTGCTCGAAGGCACGCGGATGCGCGACCCCGCGATCCGTCATCTCGATCATTCGCGCATCGGCCCGGTGCTGACCGGGGCTGAGGATGCGCTCTATGGCGGGCCGCCGGTGACGGCGCTGCTGATCCAGAACACCAATCCGGTGAATGTCGCGCCGGAGCAGCGGCTGGTGAAGCAAGGTTTTCTGCGCGACGATCTGTTTTCCTGCGTGCATGAGCAGTTCATGACCGACACCGCCAAGCTCGCCGATGTGGTGCTGCCGGCGACGATGTTTCTCGAGCATGACGACGTCTACAAGGGCGGCGGCAACCAGCACATCACGCTCGGGCCGAAGCTGATTGATCCGCCGGAAGGCCCGCGCACCAATCATTTCGTCATCGAGGAGCTCGGCAAAAGGCTCGGTGTCGCCGATCGCCCGGGCTTCGGCATGACCGAGCAGCAGCATATCGATATCATTCTGGGCAAGCGCGGGCTGGGCAGCTTTTCGAGCCTGAAAGAGCAAAAATGGGTCGATTTGCAGCCGGATTTCGAGGCCGCGCATTTCCTGGACGGCTTCGGCCATGCCGACAAAAAATTCCATTTTCGCGCCGACTGGACGGGCCAGGCGTCGCCCAATCGGCCACCGAAAAGCATGGGCCTGTTCGGGCCGGTGGCGAGCCTGCCGGAATTCCCTGATCATGTCGACCTGATCGAGGTGGCGGACGAAGCGCACCCGTTCCGGCTGACCACCTCGCCGGCGCGCAATTTCCTCAATTCGACCTTTGCCGAAACGCCGGTGTCGCAGGCAAAAGAGCGCCGGCCGGAGCTGCTCTTGCATCCCGATGATGCGGCGGCACTCGGCGTCGCCGACGGCGGCCGTGTCGAAGTCGGCAACCAGCGTGGCGAGGTGGTGCTGCACGTAAGATTGTTCGACGGCATCAGGCGCGGCGTGGTCGTCGCCGAAGGCATCTGGCCGAACAGCGCCCATGAGCGCGGCGAGGGCATCAACGTGCTGACCGGCGCCGATGCGCCGGCGCCCTATGGCGGCGCCGCCTTCCACGACAACAAGGTCTGGCTGCGCCCGGCAACTTGAAGCGTTCGGAACGATATGTTCCTCCGGCCGTTTTCGCATGGCGGGTGGAGGCATGGTCATGGCAGAAGCGTTGGCGGCGCCGGACCCCATCGGGCGAACGCTTTCGTCCGGCGAACTCGTAACCACGATGTCCCACTTTCATCGCGCCGAGATTGCGCGCATGGCTGGGTGGCGCGACCGCCTGGACCGGACGAGCAACTGGGCGATAACGGTTGTCGCGGCGATGCTGTCCGTCTCGCTTTCGACAGCCAGCGCTCACCATGGCGTGCTGCTGTTTGCCATGCTGCTTGTTCTGCTGCTGCTGTGGATAGAGGCGCGGCGATACCGCTTCTTCGACTTCTATCGGGCTCGCGTGCGCCAGTTCGAACGGCACTATTTCGCGCAGGTATTCTCGCCGCAGCCGGATTTCGCGTCCGATTGGCTGTTGATCGTCGGCGAGAGCCTGCGCGCACCAAAATTCCTGATTTCGCAACGCGCGGCTTTGGCGCGCCGCCTGCGTCGCAATTACATCTACATGCTGCTGATCCTGCTGCTGGCCTGGATCCTCAAACTGTCGACCCCCAGCCTCTTAAACGAAGGCGTCCGCATCGGTTTCGTTGGGTCGATGCGTGAGGCCGTCACCAGTGCTGCGCTGGGTCCAATTCCGGGCGCCGCCATCGTCGTGCTGGTCGCCGTCCTCTATGCGGGCCTATTGGCGGCAGCCTTCCTGACGGAGAGCGACGACGGCGAGCTCTCCTTCGGTGACGTCCACGTCTAGCAACGCCCTGTCTGGCAACGCAACGCGCTGTCGCGCGTTGTTGGACACGTGCATTGGGCGATGGGGGTTTCATGGCTTGGCAGGCTCCGACACGTTCCAGCCTGGCGCTGCTGGTTTGCGCGTTCGTCCCCGCAGGCGCGGCCTGGGCGGCGGAGACGCTTGTTGCCGGGTCCAAGGCCTCCGGCATGGGCGGTTCGGGCGAGGGCGCTTTCGTCGCCGAGATCGTGCTTCTGCTGCTTGTCGGGCGCGGCCTGGGCGAAGTGCTGCAGCGCTATGGCCAGCCAGCAATCATGGGCCAACTGATCGGCGGCATCCTGCTTGGTCCTTCGCTGTTCGGCTGGCTGTGGCCGTCGGCCCAGCACGTGATCTTTCCCAGCGATCCCGCGCAAAGGGGCATGATCGACGCGGTCTCGCAGCTCGGCATCCTGATGCTGCTTTTGCTGACCGGCATGGAGACGGACCTGCGGCTTGTGCGCCGGGTTGGCGCGGCCTGTTTTTCCATTTCGGCGACCGGCGTCGTGGTGCCCTTCATCTGCGGTTTCGCGCTGGCGCAGTTCCTGCCGGACGCATTGCTGGCTGACCCCACGCAACGCACCGTCGCCGGGCTGTTCCTGGGCACCGCGCTGTCGATCTCGTCGGTCAAGGTCGTCGCCATGGTGGTGCGCGAAATGAACTTCATGCGCCGCAACCTCGGACAGGTGATTATTTCCTCGGCGATCATCGAGGACACGATCGGCTGGCTGGTCATCGCCGTAACCTTCGGTATCGCCACCAACGGCAGGCTGCAGTTCGCACCGCTGGTGACCACCATCGCCGCGGTGGCACTGTTCATGGTGTTCTCCTTCACCATTGGCCGCCGTCTTGTCTTCACCCTGATCCGCTGGACCAACGATCAATTCCGCAGCGAGTTTGCGGTGATCACCATGATCATCATCATCATGGGCGTGATGGCGCTGATCACCAACATGATAGGCGTCCATACGGTGCTGGGGGCGTTCGTCGCTGGCATCCTTGTCGGTGAATCACCCATCCTCTCCAGCCATATCGAAGGCCAGCTGCGCGGCGTCATCACCGCGCTGCTCATGCCGATCTTCTTCGGCATGGCGGGGCTTTCCGCCGATCTCACCGTGCTCGCCGATCCGACGCTTGCCATGCTGACGGGCGCACTCTTGGTCATCGCCAGCATCGGCAAGTTTGGCGGCGCGTTCATCGGCGCCAAGCTCGCCGCCATGTCGTTCAAGGAAGCAATCGCCGTCGGCAGTGCAATGAACGCGCGCGGCTCGACCGAGGTGATTGTCGCCAGCATCGGCCTGTCGATGAACATCCTGTCGCACAATCTCTTCACCATGATCGTCACCATGGCCGTGATCACCACGCTGGCCATGCCGCCGATGCTGCGCTGTGCGCTCGGCCGGCTGCCGGTTGGGCATGACGAGCAGCAGCGTGTCGAGCGCGAGGCGTTGGACGAACACGGCTTCATTTCCAGGTTGGAGCGGCTGCTGGTGCTGGTCGATGACAGCAGGATCGGGAAGTTCACTGCCTATCTCGCCGGACTGGTCGGCGGAGGCAGCGGCATGCCCACCACCTTGCTTCGCCTGCCCACCACCTTGCTTCAGCCGAAAGACGGCCGAATTGACAGGCCAACCGACAGCAAGGGACAGGAGCGCGCCCTGCAGGAAATCAAGAAGGGTGCAAAAAAAAGCGCCCAGGCGGTGAAACGGATCGAAGATACGCTTGTCGACAAAGTCCACCTGACGGCCCGCACCGAATTGGAAGCCACGGGTGAGACGATCGCCGAAGAGGCCCGCAAGGGATACGGCCTGTTGCTGGTCGGCCTTGACAATGTGCTGACCGCCAATGGCGCCTTCGCGCCGGCCCTCAACGACATTGCCGGGGGATTTGACGGCCCGCTTTGCCTGGTCCTGAACGGCGGCAATGCTGCCGAAAAGATGCCTACGCTGAAGGCCGGCACCAGCATTCTTGTCCCCGTCAACGGTACCCAGGTGGCGCGTCGCGCCGCCGACTTGGCGCTGGCCTTGGCCCGTCCAAACCGGGCGCGGATCAAGGTTCTCTACGTCTCGCAAAGGGCAGCCAAGGGTCGCAGGTCGACATCGGTGTCGCATAGCCGCGAAGAGGCCGTTCTGAAAGACATCGCTGATCTGGCGGGCCGCTACGGCCTGCATATCGACACAGCGTTCCATACCCGCGTCACACCCGACAAGGCCATCACCCGGGAGGCGGCCAAAGGAGCGGCGATCGTCGTGATGGGCGTCACGCAACGTCCGGGTGAGGACCTGTTCTTCGGCGAAACCGCCGGCGCTGTTTTAGCCGCCTGCAACTGCCCCGTCGTGCTTCTGGCCAGCGCGCGGCCCAAGCATGACGCCGCTGGCGCTGAGCTGGCGGCGTGATTTTCATGGCGCGCACTGATCCGTCGGCAGGCATGTCGATCGAGGCTCTGAAGCGCTGATCCAGCCAAACGCAAAATAGCTCGAACCGAACGGTTCGGTTCTGTTGACAGAGCGTACAGAAACGGGTGAACGCCGGCTCACAGAATGTTCGGGCCGCAAATCACCAATGACCGCATAACCAATTGAAAAGAAAGAAGAGCATTGTGGCGAAAGGAGCCGCATGTCGAATTTCAAGCGGCCAATATGGCGCACCCGTACAAAATTTTCGTGATTGGAAACGACAGGCTTGCCAACCCACCTCGGGGTGGTCCGAGCGACGCGAATGCTCCCAAGGCACGCCACTTGACGGACAGAACAAAGAACTACCGGAGTACCTGAAATGACCAAGATCGCTCTTACCGCCGCCGCCATCCTTGTTGCCACCGGCACTGCTTTTGCCGGCAGCGACCACTATGGCTCGGACAACGTCAACCAGCCGGCCGCTGCTGCTGCCAACGTCGACAACACGTTTACCGGCTCGATCCGCAAGCCGGTTACTTCCGAGCATGCCGGTGTCAAGACGACTTCCGAGTCGGTGGCGCCTGAATCCGGCCAAGGCATCTGGGGCCGCTGATTATCACAGCCCTGGAACACAAGAGCGGCGGGCTCGGCTCGCTACTCTTGCTTTTGCGTATCAGCCGGGACGAGCGCCGGATAGATCCTGCGCCGATCGAATACTTTAATTTGCAGGTTTCATCTGTAGCCATGATCTCGGTTACTGAAATCGTCCAGCAACATGCACGTCGGAAGAAGCCGATGCGTATTCGTCGGCGCGGGCAGCGCTCTCATCTCGAATGCGTCGAAAGCAACGACAACTCACGAATGACCAGTACACTGGAGTACCTGAAATGACCAAGATTGCTCTTACCGTCGCCACCATCGTCCTCATCGCCACGGGCAACGCCTTTGCCGGCAGCGATCACTATGGTTCGGACGGCGTCAACCAGCCGGCCGCGGCTGTTGGCAACGCGCCTGTCGGCACTATCGACAGCGGGTTTACTGGTTCCATCCGCAAGCCGCTGACGGCTGAGCACAACGCCGTCGACACCGAGGCGACCACCCGGTTCGGCACGGATCAACCCGTAGTGCCCCAATCTGGCCGGGGCAACTGGGGCCGCTAGTTCCTTCAAACCCGGAGCACAAAGAGCGGCGGGCCTGGCCCGCCGCTCTTGTTTGTGCGAAGCCGGGTTGGCCGAAAGGTCGGCGATCCTCCGGCCTGCCAGGCAATCCCTAGCGAAGATCCTTCGGCCAAATGCAGTGCGTCAGCCGGGCGCTGCCGAAGGTGAGACCGGCCCAATCGCCATCGACGTCGAACCGAGCCAGGGCCGCGGTCGGGAATTTTTCCGCCAGTTTCTTCAGCGCCGCTTCATCTGATCCAGCCCCGGCAAGACCGCGCGCGAACTCCTCCAACCCGGGATTGTGGCCAAGCACCAGCAGCGTTCCGGTCCCCGCCTTTACTTGCCGCACCTTGGCGAGGATGTCCGCCGCTGCTGCCTCGTAGAGCGCCTGGGCAAATTTGGCCTGCACCTTCGCCGGCAATTCCGCCGAGAGCAGCCGCCACGTGTCGCGGGTGCGCAGCGCCGGCGACACCAGTGCCAGCTCCGGCAGCCAGCCGCGCCGGGCCAGTTCGCGTCCGACCAGCGGCGCTGCCTTCAGCCCGCGCCCGGACAGCGGCCGGTCGAAGTCGATGAGATCGGGATCGTCCCAACTCGACTTGGCGTGACGCAGGAGCAGCAGTTGCTTCATGGATTCAATTCAAGTCCAAGGGATGTCCGGCTGAAAGTCTTTCCCATATCCGCCGCCATGTTTTGTGCTCATGGCGGTATCAAAACTCGCCCAAAGCGCACCAAAGATAAACAGGCCTACGCGCCGTTCATCTTTATCCCATCTGACCGAAATGTCTGCTTCAGTAATGGCCCAATCGCCCGATCGAACGTGAATTGCCCCGACGACGGGACCTACTCGCCCGTCCTCGATCCGACAGAGATAAAAATATGCCGTGGCACTTTTCGGATCGTCCCCTTGATCGTACTCGAAGACGCCGGCCAGATCACGCTTTGTCCGGATCGCGCTGTCGAAAACGTCCATTGGTCTATTTCTGCCGACCCGACGATTTATTGGCTTTTTCTACGGACCCTTACGGCGTTATCCGCGCCAGGTGCTCGAGATCGGTCTCTTCGCGCAGTGGGTCGGGCGCGATCACCACCGACGTGGCGTTGTCGGCATCGTCGGCGAAGCGCGAAAACACCGTGCGGCCGCCTTCCATCCGCGCCTTGCCTTCGGCGACCAGGCCCAGCGCCAGCGGATAGAGTTGGTGCTCGGCCTTGAGCACGCGCGCGGCCAGCGTATCCTCATTGTCGCCGACCATTACCGGCACGGCGGCCTGGGCGATGATCGGCCCGTCATCCATGTCGAGCGTGACGAAATGCACCGTGCAGCCATGGATGCGCATGCCCGCGCGGATGGCTCGCGCGTGCGTATCCAGCCCCTTGAAGGCGGGCAGCAGGGCAGGGTGGATATTGACCATGCGGCCCTGCCATTTCTCGACGAAACGCGCACCGAGGATGCGCATATAGCCGGCCAGCGCGACGATTTCGGCGCCGAAAGAGACAACGGCCGCGTCGATCGCCCCGTCATGCGCTTCCTTGCTAGCGTGGTCGGAGCGCGAAATCACCCTGGTGGCGATGCCGCGCGCCGCGGCGATGCCGAGGCCGGCGGCATTGGCGCGGTCGGAGATGACGCCGACGATCTCGGCCGGATAGGCCGGGTTGCTCGCCGCCGCGATCAGCGCCGTCATGTTGGAGCCGCGCCCCGAAATAAGCACTACGGTGCGTTTTCTGGTCATAGGCCGATCGAGCCCCGATAGATGACGCCGGCATCGCGGCGCGGCACGATCTGGCCGATCGGCGTCACCGTCTCGCCGGCCTCCTGCAGAACTGCAGCGACCTGCGCCGCCTGGCCCGAGGCGACGACCAGGATCATGCCGATGCCGCAATTGAAGGTGCGCATCATCTCTTCCGGCGCGACGCCGCCGGTCTTGGCCAGCCACGAAAACACCGGTGGCACCTCGATGGCCCCGAGATCGAGCTCGGCCGAAAAATCCTTGGGCAGAACGCGCGGGATGTTTTCGGGAAAGCCGCCGCCGGTGATATGGGCCAGCGCCTTGATGCCATGCGTGTTGCGGATCGCCTTGAGGATCGACTTGACGTAGATGCGCGTCGGCTCGAGCAGCGCCTCGGCCAGCGTCGCCTCGTCATTGAACGGCGCCGGATCGCCCCAGCCAAGGCCGCTTACCGCGACGATGCGGCGGACCAGCGAAAAGCCGTTCGAATGCAGGCCCGACGAGGCAAGGCCGAGCAGCACATCGCCCTCGACGATGTCGTCGGTCGGCAGCAACTGGCCGCGTTCGGCGGCGCCGACGGCAAAGCCGGCAAGGTCGTAGTCCTTGTCGTGATACATGCCCGGCATTTCCGCCGTCTCGCCGCCGATCAGCGCGCAACCGGCCTGCCGGCAGCCGGCGGCAATGCCGCCCACGATCGAAGCACCCTGGTCGGGATCGAGCTTGCCGGTGGCGAAATAGTCGAGAAAGAACAGCGGCTCGGCGCCTTGTACGACGATGTCGTTGACGCACATGGCGACGAGATCGATGCCGATCGTGTCGTGCTTGCCGGCATCGATGGCGATCTTCAGCTTGGTGCCGACGCCGTCATTGGCGGCGACCAGCACGGGATCGGTAAAGCCGGCTGCCTTGAGATCGAACACGCCGCCGAAGCCGCCGATTTCGCCATCGGCGCCCGGCCGGCGGGTGGCGCGCACCAGCGGCTTGATCTTCTCGACCATGAGATTGCCGGCATCGATGTCGACGCCCGCTTCGGCATAGGTGAGCCCGTTCTTGCGCTTGCTCATTTCCGGCGCCTGCTCATCTGTTGCGCTTGCCTGTCGCTGGTTTCATTCGCTTGCGGGCTCTTCGCATGAACGGTTTTGCCCCGCAAGGCAAGCGCGCGATGATGGTGTTTTCAGTTGGATACCGGCGGAACCGGGCGCGATATACTCCAACAGTAAAAAGAAATCCCTGCCAGAATTGAGGCGAGGCCACCGACGGTGGCAAGAGACCTGATCTCACCGTCGAAGGGCAGGGTCCCATACGAGAAGCCGGCGGCGATCAAAGCCGCCGCGGCAGTCCACAGACCTGGATTTGCCGCGACTGACCTTGAGAAAACGAACGCGACGACAGCGGCGGTCAGCCAGAGGGGCCAAGAGACGACCACGCCTATGGCCAGCTCAAGAGCGAAGGCCCACAGAAGATCTTGCGTCGCTATATTGCGGTGCGGGGCTCCGAAAGATGCGAAAGCCAGCAGACTTTCTGTCAGTCCGGCCAGATAGCAAAGCGTGACTCGCCAAGCGATTGTGATTCTCTGCGCCATCGTCGTTCGGCAGTGGGGAAAATAAGCTATTGCTTTCCCGGGCTCTTCGCATGAACGGCCGCACCTCGCAAGGATGACGGCGGGATCAGACGGTCTTGGCTCGACAAAAGAGTGGACAGTCGCCCAAGCTGCCGCCTTTACGGACGCCCCTCTCGTTCCGCCAGAACCATGTCGACGCGGTCGAGTTGTGCCTTGGCGTAGCCGTTCAGCGCTATTCCGCTATTGTTCGTTCGAATCCAGTGCACAGCCTGCTTCACCCGCTCGTAGTGCCCAAGTTCGATTTCGCAGGCAATCAGCGCGAGGATCCGAACTGCGAAGGGCTGTGTGAATTCGTAAGGTTTGTCGAGCAACTCGCTATGTCCGGCGACGTAACTGGCGAGGTCCGGGTTCTGAGCCCTGATCCGTCGCGCCAGCTCGACATATTTCCCCAGCAACCTATCTATGCTCGTCTGGTCAAGGTGCTCGAAGTAACGAGCATAAGCTTTCAGCTCATTGTTAAATATCGTTTCAGGATGAAACTGCGACAGTCCGGGCCAGATCCATTTTTTGCCGTACAGCCTTTCAAGCAACGGCCTGACGGTAAGAAAGTCCAGGTAAACGAGCATGTTCACATGAACATCGCCATAGCTTGCAGTAAAGGCCTCTTCGAGAATCAGGCTGATATCGTCGCTCCGGTCGACTTCGAAGACGCCTTTCCGGATGCGGCGAAAGCCATGTCCCGTCATGAACGTATCGAGATACTTACGCGCTTCGCCAACGGCCAAAGACAACGTTTCACTCCCTCTTTGTTGCGCCATGGTGCCTTGATGGTTGCCGAAGAGTCCAGCCACTGCGCCGCTTGTTCCAAAACAGCTTCGCTGCCAGTGCGCTCTCGACAAACCCGTGCACGGCCCAACTTTTGCCGCTTCTCACTTGCCGTAACCCTCCATCTCCATCATGTATCGACAAACAAGAGCGACGGATATGCGTTTGACCATCCCCAACATGATCACGATCATGCGCTTCGTGCTGGTGCCGGCCGTGGTGCTGGCCATGCTGCAGGAACGCTGGGACTGGGCGTTTGCCGGCTTCCTCATTGCCGGCATTTCCGACGGGGTCGACGGCTTCATCGCCCGCCATTTCAATCAGTTTTCCAGGCTCGGCGCCTATCTCGATCCGATGGCCGACAAGCTGCTGCTGGTCTCGGTTTTCGTGGTCCTGGGCTTCAGCGGCGAACTGCCGCTGTGGCTGGTCGTTACCATGGTGTCGCGCGACGCACTGATCGTCTGCGCCGTGCTTTTATCCACCGTAATGGCACATCCGGTCGAGATGAAGCCGCTCCTGGTGTCGAAGGCAAACACCGCGATCCAGATCGTGCTGGCGGCAGTGGTGTTGGGCGAACTCGCCTTCGACATCCGTCTCGATCCGCTGAGGCCGGCCCTCATATTGCTGTCCGGGCTCTTGACCGTGGCTTCGGCCGCGGCCTATCTCGTGGCTTGGCTGAGGCATATGAGCGGCTATGGCGAAGGCTCCACACCCGGCACCTGAACACGGGGCACCTGAACACGGGGCACCTGACCACCGGGCACCTGACGAACGGTCCATCGACGCCGAGGCCGAAGCCGCGGCAGCGGAGGCTGCGGCATCGGCGTCGTTTCGCCGCCAGATCCGCTTCTGGCTGGTCAGCGCCATCATCCTCGCCGTCTTCCTCTATGTCTTCAGCGGCATCCTTCTACCCTTCGTCGCTGGCATGGTGCTCGCCTATTTCCTCGATCCCGTCGCCGACCGGCTGGAGCGTCTCGGCCTGTCCAGGCTGATGGCGACGGTGGTCATCCTCATCGCCTTCATCGTCGTCCTGGTGCTGGCCGTCGTCATCCTGGTTCCGGTGCTCGCCTCGCAGATGGCTGATTTCGCCAGTAAGCTGCCGGACTATCTGACTCGGCTGCAAGGCCTGATCACCAGCTTCGACCCGAAATGGCTGGAAGAGAAATTTGGCGTCGACGCCAACGGCCTGCGCGAAGGCTTGAACTCGCTGCTGACCTCCGGCTTCGGCCTCCTGACCACTGTCTTCACCTCGATCTGGAGCTCCGGCGTGGCGCTGGTCTCGGTCATCAGCCTGTTCGTGGTGACGCCGGTCGTCGCCTTCTACATGCTGCTCGACTGGGACCGCATGGTGACAATCGTCGACAGCTGGGTGCCGCGCGACTATGTCAAGACCGTCAGGACGATCGCCAGGGACATCAACACGGCGACCGCCGGCTTCGTGCGCGGCCAGGGCACGCTGTGCCTGGTGCTCGGCGCCATGTATGCCACCGGCCTGACGCTGACTGGACTGAATTTCGGCATCCTCATCGGCCTGTTCGCCGGGCTGATCTCGTTCATCCCGTATGTCGGCTCGCTGACCGGCCTGGTACTGGCCGTCGGCGTCGCCTTCGTCCAGTTCTGGCCGGACTGGACAATGGTCGCGGCGGTGGCCGGCGTGTTCTTCGTCGGCCAGTTCATCGAGGGCAACATCCTGCAGCCCAGGCTGGTCGGCAAAAGCGTCGGCCTGCATCCGGTATGGCTGATGTTTGCGCTGTTTGCCTTCGGCGCGCTGTTCGGCTTCGTCGGCCTGCTGATCGCCGTGCCGGCTTCCGCCGCCGTTGCCGTTCTGGTGCGTTTCGCCATCGCGCGCTATCTCGAATCGCCGCTCTACAAGGGCCATGCCGACGAGCCGGTGCCGCCGCTGCAGGTGCGCCGCCGTGGGGGCGCGCGCGGTTGAGCCAGATGCCGGACAAGATCGATCCGCCGCGTCAATTGCCGCTCGATCTAGGTCACGGCACCGGCTATTCGCGCGACGAGCTCGTCGTCTCCAGCACCAACAGCCAGGCGGCGGCGCTTGTCGACCGCTGGCCGGACTGGCCCTCGCCGGTCGTCGTGCTGGCCGGGCCGGCCGGCTCGGGAAAAACCCATCTGGCCTCGATCTGGCGGACCCGCGCCGAAGCCGTGAAAGTGGAGGCGGGCCGCATCGGCGACTGCATCGAAAACCTCGGCGCGCGCCCGGCCCTGATCGACGACGTCGATGCCGGCCCGGTCGACGAGCACGGCCTCTTCCACCTGATCAACGCGGTGCGCGGCGCCGGCTCGAGCTTGCTGTTGACGGCGCGGCGCTTCCCGTCCGCCTGGGGCGTCGGGCTGCCCGACCTGGCGTCGCGGCTCAAGGCGGCGGCGACCGTCGAGATCCACGAACCCGACGATCTTCTGCTGGCCGGCGTCATCACAAAGCTGTTCGCCGACCGCCAGGTCGAGGTCGAGCCGCATGTCGTGCAATATCTGGTGCGCCGCATCGAGCGCTCGCTGGCCACTGCCATGCGCGTGGTCGAACGGCTCGACCGCACCGCGCTCGAGCGCAAGACGCCGATCACGCGGGCGCTCGCCGCCGAGACCGTCAGCGCCATGGACGAAGGGCAGGGCGAGTTCGAAATTTGACGATTCCAGTTCCGCCACTGTCCCATTTCGGGAACAAAAGCTGGCATCTGTCTTGCAGTAAAGAGCTTGCCGGCTAATCCCGGTCCTGATTGCGTATCAAATCAGGTAGTAGGCTCGCCGGGAGATGGGTGGTTGGGGTTCTCGCCCGGCGAGCTTGCCTTTGGCAGCATCGAATCGATAGCGCAATTGCGCGGCGGCTAGGCCTCAGCTTTCGTTTCCGGCAATCGCGGCTCGTTCCACGCCAAAGCGCTTGCGATAATCGCCGGGCACCAGCCCGGTTATCCTGGCGAATACTTTGCGGAAGGAGCCGGGATCGTCATAGCCGACCTCCCAGGCGATCTGGTCGATCGACAGTATCGTGGTTTCCAGCATCTCGCGCGCCTTGCCGACGCGCAGGTGCTGACAATATTCGGTCGGCCTGAGGCCGGTAGCCTTGCGGAAGCGCCGCAGGAAAGTCCGCTCCTCCAGCCCGGCATGCTCGGCCATGGCGCCGAGCGTCACATCGCGCGCGCCGTTCGCCTGAAGCCAATGCTGCACCTTGAGGATCGCTTCGTCGTCATGGGTCAGCCGCGGCGCAAACGGGCTGTAAAAACGTTGCTCGCGGCCCGGCGGGTCGACCAGCATGAAACGCGCCGTGTCCATCATGACGGCTGACCCGAGCACCCTGTCCACCAGCTTCAGGCCGAGGTCGGTCCAGGCCATGTAGCCGCCCGCGGTGATGATGTCGCCATCGTCGATGACCAGCCTGTCGGCGTCGAGCAGGATGTCTGGAAAGCGTAGCGCCAGCGCGTCGCGATAGGCCCAGTGCGTTGTCGCCGCGCGACCGGACAACAGGCCGGTCTCGGCAAGCACGAAGGCGCCGGCACAGACCGAACCGAGCGTCGCGCCTGCCGTGTGGCGGTCCCTGAGCCAGCCGGCATAGGGCGCGGCCGCCTCGCGAGAGATCGGCTGCAGCAGGGTCGGCGGCAGGATGACCATGGCCGGTCCATTGCCCCGAGTTGGACCGCTGTCCCCGGGCTCGCTGTCGAAAACGCGGATGACGGCGCTCTCCTGCAGCCGCCAATGGCTGACGCGAAGCCTCGCCGCCTCCGGCGACCGCTCGACAGCCAGCCGGTTTGCCAGCATGAAAAGATCGGTCAGGCCGAGCACGGCTGCTTCCTGCACGCCGGGATACAAGACAAGGCCGATTTCGACCAGATCACGCGCAGCCGTCATTTGTCAGTTTTGCCACGTTGAATGTCCGTTTTGCCAATGCTCACCCTGACCCCACTGTTATAATTTGTCCAGCTGAAGGGGGCTAAAAGCTTCCCTGTTACCTCCCAACTTTCCATCAAGGAGTAGGACGATGAGCACATTCACCACCCATGACGGCACCGAGATTTTCTACAAGGATTGGGGCAAGGGCCAGCCGATCGTGTTCCATCACGGCTGGCCGCTGAGCTCAGACGACTGGGACAACCAGATGCTGTTCTTCCTCGAAAAGGGCTACCGCGTCATCGCCCATGACCGCCGCGGGCACGGCCGCTCGTCGCAGACCGCGACCGGCAACGAGATGGACACCTACGCCGCCGACGTCGCGGCGCTGGCCGCGCATCTCGATCTCAGGGATGCGATCCACATCGGCCATTCGACCGGTGGCGGCGAGGTGGCGCGTTACGTCGCGCTTTATGGCGGCGGAGGCCGTGTTGCCAAGGCGGTGCTGATCGGCGCCGTGCCGCCGATCATGGTCAAGACCGACAGCAACCCCGGCGGCTTGCCGATCGAAGTCTTCGACGGGTTTCGCGCGGCTCTGGCCGCTAACCGCGCCCAGTTCTACAGGGATGTGCCGGCCGGCCCGTTCTATGGCTTCAACCGCGACGGCGCCAAGGTCTCGCAAGGCGCCGTCGACAATTGGTGGCGCCAGGGCATGATGGGTGGGGCCAAGGCCCACTATGACTGCATCAAGGCTTTTTCCGAGACCGACTTCACCGATGACCTCAAGAAGATCGACGTGCCCGTCCTGATCATGCACGGCGACGACGACCAGATCGTGCCGATCGCCGATTCCGCGCTGCTTGCGGCCAAGCTGGTGAAGCACGGCACGCTCAAGGTCTACAAGGGCCTTCCGCACGGCATGTGCACCACCCACCCGGAGATCATCAATCCGGATGTGCTGGCCTTCATCCAGGGCTGACGGCTTACATGTCGGACGGGCAGCGCGGGCTCGTGCTATCCGTCCGTCACTTAAGCATGACCGGCGACGGAGACACACTCGAGCGCGATCCGCTTGCGCAGCCGACGAGATTCGCCTGATGAATGGTCGGAGTGGAGAGATTCGAACTCCCGACCCTCTGGTCCCAAACCAGATGCGCTACCAGGCTGCGCTACACTCCGAACGGTCTGTTGCCTAGTGATTTCAGCCCGCCAAAGCAAGCGTAAAAAGCCATCGGCCTTGCTGCCGGCGGCATTGCGCAGTAATGACGGGCTAGTGCATGGCCAGAGAACAGTAATCTGGTCTCGGGGTCGTGTGCTTGCAACAAGCAATGAGGTGGTCATGTCAGCCCGCATTTTCAGCCCAGCCAAAACCGCGATGCAGTCCGGCAAGGCCAAGACCGGCTATTGGGTGCTGGAATTCGATCCTGAGCAGCGCAAGAAGATCGATCCGCTGATGGGCTACACCACGTCCGGCGACATGCGAAGCCAGATCAGGCTGACCTTCGACACAAGAGAAGAGGCGGTCGCCTATGCCGAGAAGGAAGGGCTGGCTTTCCGCGTCGAGGAGCCGAAGGAAATCAAGCGCCGCCAGATTTCCTATGCGGAGAATTTCCGCTATGACCGCAGGACGCCCTGGACGCATTGATCCCATACCGGCCCTGCCGGCACAATCCGCCGGTCATGCGGTCGGCCAGCGGTCCCGTAGCTCAGCTGGATAGAGCACCGGCCTTCTAAGCCGATGGTCACAGGTTCGAATCCTGTCGGGATCGCCAATATTTCAGCGTCCATTCCGGACAGGTTCACTCGCCAGTCGCGAACAGGATTTCCGAAATATGACAGCGATCGGCGCGGCGGCATTGCTGATCCTGGTCCTGACCTATGCCGGCGTCGCCGTCGGCAGGATACCCGGGCTGCGCCTCGACCGGGCAGGCATCGCGCTGCTCGGCGGTGCGGCGATGATCGCCATCGGCGCGCTCGACATGGAAGACGCCTACCGCGCCATCAGCTTCGACACCATCACGCTTCTGCTCGGCATGATGATCGTCGTGGCGCACCTGAAAGTGTCCGGCGCCTTTCGCGCGCTCGGCGGGTTCGCCATCGAGCATGCGCATGCGCCGTTCATGCTGCTGGTGATGGTGACGCTGTTGACCGGCGTCCTGTCGGCATTCCTCGTCAACGATGCCATCTGCCTGGTCATGGCGCCGATCGTCGTCCATGTCACCCGCGTCATCAACCGCAACCCGGTTCCCTACCTGATCGCCACGGCGACCGCATCCAATTGCGGCAGTGTCGCCACCATCACCGGCAATCCGCAGAACATGGTCATCGGCGCTCTGTCGGGGATTTCCTATCCGGCCTTCTCGGCGGCGCTTGCGCCGGTCGCGGCGTTCGGCCTCGTCGCCGTCATCGTCATCATCCGCATCGTCTACCGCGCCGAATTTTCGCGCAAGGCCGAGCTCAGCCCCGAAGTCTATCGCGGTCGCATGCTGCCGGGGCAGGTGCTGAAGGCGGTAGTCGTCTGTATCGGTTTGGCGGTCGCCTTCTTTGCCGGCGTTCCCGTAGCCAAGGCGGCGCTGATTGGCGGCGCGATTCTGTTGCTGACCCGCGCCATCAAGCCTGAGCGCATCTATCGCGAGATCGATGGGCCGCTGCTGTTCATGTTCGCCGGGCTTTTCATCGTCGTCGCCGGGGCGGAGAAGACGCTGCTTACGCCCGACATCGTCGCTTCAGCAAAAGACCTTGGGCTGAATGATGTCTGGCGGCTGTCCGGCTTCACCGCAGTGCTGTCCAACATCATGAGCAACGTTCCGGCCGTGCTGGCGCTGAAGCCATTCGTGCCCGGACTGGAAGATCCCGAGCGGGCCTGGCTGGTCGTCGCCATGAGCTCGACGCTGGCCGGCAATTTCACGCTGCTCGGCTCGGTCGCCAATCTGATCGTTGCCGAGCACGCGCGGGTCTGCGGCAAACCACTGGGCTTCATCGCCTTCTTCAAGGTCGGCCTGCCATTGACGCTGGTCACGCTTCTTGTAGGGACGGCATGGCTGGCGGCCTAAAAGCGCGTCGCATTCGACCCGCCTCATGCGACGCGCTTTAGGCTCTTGTTTATGCATGTCGTTATCGCAAAACCGCTGCACACTTTTGCGCGACATGCATTAGCCAGTCAGGGCGATGTCACCGTGAGATGGCCTTTCATGTTGGGATGGAAGCGGCAGAAATAATCGACGGATTCAGCCTTCTTCACCGTCAGGCTTGCTGCGTTCTTCGGCGGGATCATCACTTCCCAGCCGCCGTTGACGGTTGCCGTGTGGGCGAACACGTCCTTGTTCACCCACCTGATTGTGTCGCCGACCTTCGCCTCGATCTTTGCCGGTGAAAACACAAGCTTGTCGATCGTCACCTCGATGGTTTCGGCCTTGGCCGGCGCGGCGCCGATGGTCAGCGCCAGCGCGACCCACAGATGCCGCCTCGACACCATTGGCCCTATCCTCACTTCAGCATGCCGGCGACGTGTTCGGCGTGCTGTTCGTGGCCCTGGAATATTTTCAGGCCGGTTTCCAGTAGGCTCTTCAGCTCGGCATTGCTGGCCGACGGAATCAGCAGTGTTTCGAGCGCGCCATTGACCTGCTTGTGGTAAGCCACTTCGCTGGCGACATAGGCCTTGTCGAACGCCGCGCCCTTGAGCTTGGCAAGCTTGGCACGTTCCTCGGCCGCCGCCTTGGTCAGCGCCTTGCTGGTCGGATTGTCCTCAGGCGTGACCTTGAGCTTCTTGACCAGGTCGAGAGCCTGTTTGTTGACCGCCTCGTGATCTCGCACCATGTCCTTGGCGAAATCCACGACCTCCTTGTTTTTCGATTTCTTCAGCGCCTGCTTGGCCGCCTCGACGTCAAGCACGCCCGCAGTGTAGGCGATATGTGCGATCTGCGGATCGGTCGGCTTGTCGGCAGCTTGCGACAAGGGCGCTGCGCTAAGCAGGAAAACTGCGGCCAGTGCCGCGGTCGATCGAATAAACATGATGCTCTCCTTCGCCCCGATGCGGAACTGCATCGGGCTTCGTTTTCAGTGACGCTCATTGGATGCAGGTCGCCGGCAAACGTTCCCGCGAAAATCGGCGCGACCTATCCGGAAAGACCAAGCCGCTGCATCACGGCATTGGTCAGCCGTTCGCAGCGCCGGCCCGCGAACGGAAAGGCATCGAGCAGCACCGGGCCGATTTGGTCGTCCAGCGCCTTGCGCACCAGCGCACGGGCGCGGTGCAGCCGGGTCTTGATGGTTTCTGGTCGGACGCAAAGTAGTTCAGCGGTCTCCTCGATGCTCAATCCCTCGATGACGCTCGCCACGAACACCATCCGGTAGACATCGGGAAGACTATCGGTTGCCCGTTCGACAAGCTCAAGAATCTGCCGTTGCGCCATCGTCCGCTCCGGATCGTCGCTCGGGTTGAGGGGAAACCGGATGATTTCGGCTTGCGGGTTTTCAGGCATCGCTACCATTCGCCGCCTTTTGCGCAAGCGGCCGAGCGCTTCGTTGATGACGATACGCGACAGCCACGTGGCGAGCGAGGCATCGCCGCGAAAGGCCTCGAGATGGGCAAAGGCGCTGACATAGGCCTCCTGGACGATGTCTTCGGCCTCGCTGTCGTTACGCACCACGCCGCGGGCGATGCGGTAGAGCCTTTGGTTGTGCGTCTTGATGATGGTGCGGAAAGCATCGCCATCGCGTGCCAGCGCGCGGCCGACAAGCTGCATGTCACCGGAAGCGGCGGGCGTTGCCGTCAACGCAGCAGGCATGGCCGATCTCCTGATAGGCTTCTCATCGCGACATTGGATGCATCGGCCGGCAAAAGGTTGCCGACGAATCTGCCGGCCAGCCTCGATCCGTATCAAGCGCTGGCAGAGGCTATTCTACCGCCTCCACCACAGCGGCGTCTCTATTTTGTAGACGCAATATCATCGGCTGGTCGGTCGCCATGACATCGCTCAGGATCGCAATTTTGCCAGGCTGTTACGCCGATTTCCTGGCTCAGCCTGGAAAGGTGCTGGCTCAGGCCTCTGCGGCAGCCGCCAGCCCGCGCGCCAGGTCGGCCTTCAAATCCTCGACATCCTCGAGCCCGATCTGCAGGCGCACCAGCGGCCCGTCATACGGGCCCTTGGCGACGGTACGGTCGCCCAGGAATACCGGCACGGCAAGGCTCTCATAGCCGCCCCACGAATAGCCGAGGCCGAAAAACGTCAACGCGTCGAGGAAGGCGTGCTGCTGCTTCTGTCCGCCGCCTGCAAGAACGATAGAGAAGATGCCGCTCGATCCGCAAAAATCGCGCTTCCACAAAGCGTGGTCGGGATGGCCGGGCAGCCCCGGATGCAGCACCTGCGCCACGCCCGGCTGGCTCTCCAGCCAGCCGGCGAGAGCAAGCGCGCTCTTTTGATGGCGCTCCAGCCGCACGCCCATCGTGCGCAGGCCGCGCAGCACCTGATAGACGTCGTCCGGTCCGGCGCAGCAGCCCATCGTGTTGAAGGTCTCGCAAAGCTGATTCCAGCAGACTGCATTGGCCGAGACCGTGCCGAGCAGCACGTCGGAATGGCCGGCAGGGTATTTCGTCGCCGCATGGATCGAGATGTCGACGCCGTGATCGAGCGGGCGGAAGTAGAGCGGCGTCGCCCAGGTGTTGTCCATCATGACGATGGCGCCGGCGGCATGTGCTGCCTTGGCGATGGCCGGTATGTCCTGCACCTCGAAAGTGTTGGAAGCCGGCGATTCGGTGAACACCACCCTGGTGTTGGGCTTGATCAGCGCTGCGATGCCGGCGCCGATGCGCGGTTCGTAATACTCGACCTCGATGCCCAGCCGCTTCAGCATCGTGTCGGCGAAGTTGCGGGTCGGATGATAGACGGAATCGACGATCAACAGATGATCGCCCGCCGATAGGAAGGCGAGCAGCGGCAGCATCACCGCCGCCAGGCCCGACGGCACCGCGACCGTGCCTGCCGAACCTTCCAGCGCATCGATCGCGCTGTTCAGCGCATCGGTGGTCGGCGTGCCGCGCGTTCCGTAGGTGTATTTCTGGCTGCGTGAAGCCATCGCCGTCGCGTTAGGATAAAGCACGGTCGAGGCATGCACCACCGGCGGATTGACGAAGCCGAAATAGTCATGCGGGTTGTTGCCGGAATGGGCGAGCCGCGTGTTGATGCCCATCTCGCTGCCGTCTTTTGCCATTGCTTTTCGTCCCATGGGTAGGTCGTTAGCCATAGTGCGGCGGCATTGGCCGCGCAACCGCACCGCACTCGCCAGGCCAAGGTCTTGAATATGCCAATTCAGCAGTGCGCCGTAGATCCTCTGGGCGGCTGCCAGGTGTGCTTGGCAAGTCACGGTCGGACTTTGCCGGCTTTATTGGCGCGCTGACCAATTTGCGAGCGCGTTTGTCTGCAATTTCAGGCATTTCGGGCGGTTGGTTTTCAAAGTCTTTCGGATTTGGTCATTTCCCTTGACCTCACAGGAATAATCGCCTTCGATGTTGTTCGTGAATGGGAGGCAGCGCGTCGGTTACGATGCGGGATTCCGGTAACGGGCCGGAATACATAGCTGCGTTCACACGGGAAAAAGGTCAGGTTCGCCTGGAAAAAACAGAAAAGGGTCTGTGGGTCATGAAACACATTGCAATCGGCGTTTTGGGCGCCGCCGCGTTTGGATTCGCGGCTTCGGCGGCTTCGGCGGCCGCGCTCGACGATGTCAAGGCGAAGGGCTTCATCCAATGCGGCGTCTCGACCGGTCTGGCCGGCTTCTCGGCGCCGGACGACAAGGGTGAGTGGCAAGGCCTCGACGCGGACTTCTGTCGCGCTGTGGCGGCCGCCGTGTTCGGCGATGGCACCAAGGTGAAGTTTACGCCGCTCAGCGCCAAGGAGCGGTTTACCGCTCTGCAGTCGGGCGAGATCGACATCCTGTCGCGCAACACCACCTGGACCATCAATCGCGACACCGCACTCGGCCTGAACTTCATCGGCACGACTTATTATGACGGCCAGGGCTTCATGATCAACGCCAAGAAGCTTCCAGGCGTGAACTCGGCGCTGCAGCTTTCGGGCGCGGCGGTCTGCGTGCAGAGCGGCACCACGACCGAGCTCAACCTTGCCGACTATTTCAAGTCGAACAAGATGGAGTACAACCCGGTTGTCTTCGAAAAGCTGGAAGAGGTCAACGCCGCCTATGACGCCGGCCGCTGCGACGTCTACACCACCGACCAGTCGGGCCTCTATGGCATCCGCCTGACGCTGGGTGCGCCGGCCGACCATGTCGTGTTGCCCGAGATCATCTCCAAGGAGCCGCTTGGGCCGGCCGTGCGTCAGGGCGACGACCAATGGTACCACATCGTCAAGTGGACCTATTTCGCGCTGCTCGACGCCGAGGAACTGGGCATCACCAAGGCCAATGTCGACGAGATGAAGAACTCGGATAGTCCCGAGATCAAGCGCGTGCTCGGCCAGGAAGCCGACACCAAGATCGGCACCGATCTCGGCGTCTCCAACGACTGGGTCGTCAACATCGTCAAGGCCGTAGGCAATTACGGCGAGATGTTCGAGCGCAATGTCGGCTCGGGCAGCCCGCTGAAGATCGCGCGCGGCATCAACGCGCTGTGGACCAAGGGCGGCCTGCAATACGCTCCGCCGATCCGCTGATCGAAAAAAATGGATCCGGAAGGCAGATCGTCTGCCTTCCGGTCTCTCTTTCCAGGGGACTGTCGAATGGCATCGCAGGAAGTTCTTCGCGAGGAGCCAAGCCGCGGTTCCCTCATCAATGATCCTCGTGTCCGCGGTATATTCTTTCAAGCGCTGGTCCTCGTCCTGCTTGTGGTGGGAGTCTGGTGGGTTACCCACAACGTCATCGTCAATCTGACGCGCTTGCACATCGCCTCCGGCTTCGGCTTTCTCAAGGGCCGCGCCGGTTTCGACATCAGCGAAAGCGCCATCGCTTATTCGTCGGATTCGACTTATTTCCGAGCCATCCTGGTTGGCTTTATCAACACCGTGATCGTTGCCGTCGTCGGCATCATCACCGCCACCGTCATCGGTTTCATCGTCGGGATCGGCCGACTGTCGCGCAACTGGCTGATCAGGAAGATCTGCACTGTCTATGTCGAGGTCTTCCGCAACATCCCGCCGCTGCTGGTCATCTTCTTCTGGTATTCCGGCGTGCTCGCTGTGCTGCCGCCGCCGCGCGAGAGCATCAATTTGCCGTTCGGCTCCTTTCTCAACCAGCGCGGCTTCTATTTTCCGCGCGCTGTCTGGGGCGAGGGCTCCTGGCTGATCCTGGTCGCCCTACTCCTCGGCATTGCCATGGCCTGGTTCGTCGCCCGCAAGGCGCGGCAGCGGCAGATGGCGACGGGTCAGCCATTCCCGGTGCTCTGGACATCCATAGCCTTGATCGTCGGCCTGCCGCTGCTGGCCTACGCGCTGAGCGGCTTTCCGCTGAGCTTCGAATTCCCGAAGCAATCGACCTTCAACCTGGTCGGTGGCTTTCAGGTCAGGCCGGAGTTCCTGTCGCTCTATCTGGCGTTGTCCTGCTATACGGCCGCCTTCATCGCCGAGATCGTGCGCGCCGGCATCAGGGGCGTCAGCACGGGCCAGACCGAGGCGGCCGCGGCACTCGGGCTGCGCTCGGGAGCGATCCTCAGGCTTGTCGTCGTGCCGCAGGCGATGCGCATCGTCATTCCGCCGCTGACCAGCCAGTATCTGAACCTGACCAAGAACTCTTCGCTCGCCATCGCCATTGGCTATCCGGACCTGACGGCGACTGCCGGCACTGTCTTGAACCAGACCGGGCAGGCGGTCGAAGGCGTGGTGATCATGATGGCTGTCTATCTCGCGCTCAGCCTGATCACGTCGGCGATCATGAACGTCGTCAATGCCAGGATGGCGCTGGTGGAGAGGTAGGGCCATGCAGGAACACGACATGTCCTGGGTGCGGACGGAGATGACGCTGGCGCAGCCGGCGCCGTCGAGCGAGCGTGGCCTCACCGCCTGGATCCGCAAGAACCTGATTGCCACCACGGGCGACACCATCTTGACCATCGTCGGCATCGCGCTGGTCGCTATGATCCTGCCGCAAATCATCAATTGGGCCTTCATCAACGCCCAGTGGACCGGACCGGACCGCTCGGTCTGCGCCACCGTGGCGCAAGGCGGCATCCAGCCGGATGGCTGGACCGGTGCTTGCTGGGCATTCGTCAACGCCAAGTTCGGCCAGTTCATGTTCGGCACCTATCCTATCGAGGAACGTTGGCGGCCGATCGTGGTGGCCATTCTGTTCGTGGCACTGCTGGTGCCTTTGCTCATACCGCGCGTACCGCGCAAAGGGCTGAACGCCATTCTTCTCTTCCTAGCGCTGCCGGTCGTCGCCTTCGTTCTGCTGGTCGGTGGCATGTTCGGCCTGCCGCATGTCGAGACGTCGCGTTGGGGCGGGCTGCTGGTGACGCTCAGCCTGTCCTTCGTCGGCATTGCCGTGTCGCTGCCGATCGGTATCGTGCTGGCGCTCGGCCGGCGCTCGAACATGCCGATCGTCAAGCTGCTGTGCGTGATCTTCATCGAGACGGTACGCGGCATCCCGCTGATTACGGTGCTGTTCTTTGCCAGCGTGATGCTGCCGCTGTTCCTGCCGGCCGGCGTCAGCTTCGACAAGTTCCTGCGCGCGCTGATCGGCGTGTCGCTGTTTGCCGCCGCCTACATGGCCGAAGTGGTGCGCGGCGGCCTGCAGGCGATCCCCAAAGGCCAGTATGAGGGCGCCGATTCGCTCGGCCTCAGCTACTGGCAGAAGATGGGTCTGGTCGTCATGCCGCAGGCGCTGAAGCTGGTCATTCCCGGCATCGTCAACACCTTCATCGGCATGTTCAAGGACACCAGCCTGGTCATCGTCATCTCGATGTTCGACCTCCTCGGCATCGTCAAGCAGAACTTCTCCGACGCCAATTGGGCGACGCCGCAGACGGCCAGATCCGGCCTGGTGTTCGCGGCCTTCATCTTCTGGCTGTTCTGCTTCGGCATGTCGCGCTATTCAATGTACACGGAACGCCGTCTCGACACCGGCCACAAACGCTAAAAAAGGGGACCTTGTCATGGCCATAGAAAACGCCGTCAGCGCGGAAGAGATCAAGGTCAATGCCGCTAAGATGCACATTTCCACCACCGATGTCGCCATCGACATCATTGCCATGCACAAATGGTACGGCGAATTCCATGTGCTGAAGGACATCAATCTAAAGGTGATGCGCGGCGAGCGGATCGTCATCTGCGGCCCGTCAGGCTCCGGCAAATCGACGATGATCCGCTGCATCAACCGGCTGGAAGAACACCAGAAGGGCAAGATCATAGTCGACGGCAAGGAACTGACCAACGATCTGAAGAAGATCGACGAGGTGCGCCGCGAGGTCGGCATGGTGTTCCAGCACTTCAACCTGTTCCCGCACCTGACCATCCTGGAAAATTGCACGCTGGCGCCGATCTGGGTGCGTAAGATGCCGAGGAAGCAGGCCGAGGAAATCGCCATGCATTTTCTCACGCGTGTCAAGATCCCGGAACAGGCCAACAAATATCCTGGTCAGCTTTCCGGCGGCCAGCAACAGCGCGTGGCGATCGCCCGCTCGCTGTGCATGAACCCGCGCATCATGCTGTTCGACGAGCCGACCTCGGCTCTCGATCCGGAAATGATCAAGGAAGTGCTGGAGACGATGGTCGGGCTGGCCGAGGAGGGCATGACCATGCTCTGCGTCACCCACGAAATGGGCTTTGCGCGCAAGGTCGCCAACCGGGTGATCTTCATGGACCAGGGTCAGATCGTCGAGCAGAACACGCCGGCCGAGTTCTTCGACCACCCGCGCCATGAGCGCACGAAACTGTTCCTGTCGCAGATCCTGCACTGATCTGTACGCCGGTTCGGACAAGAGCGGCGGACCGGGCTCTCTGTCTTGCTCGGGCCTTATTCGACGAGCGGTGATGCTCGGGAGGATCTGCCTTTTGGTCGATGGCGAGCATCGGGAACTATCTTAGCACCCACAATCCTCCTGCGATGATCACCGCATATCGTGCAGCCTTGCCCAATGCGACAAGCATCACGAATACGCCGAGATGCATGCGGGCCGCGCCTGCCGCGACGGTGAAGGCGTCCCCGACGACCGGCAGCCAGGCGAATAGGAGCAACCACGCGCCAAAGCGGCGAAAGGTCCGGCTCGCCCGCTGGTATCGTTCACGGGTGATGGGAAACCATCGCTTGCATTGCAGCGTATCGATGCCACGCCCCAGCATCCAGTTCACCACCGAGCCAAGCGTATTGCCGATCGTGGCGACCGCAAAAAGCAGCACCGGATCGCCACGTTCGGCGGCAACCAAGCCGGCGAGCATCACTTCCGACGAGATCGGCAAGATGGTTGCGGCGAGGAATGCGCTGGTGAACAGGGCGCAATAGATTGCCAGTACAGCCACGTCGAGCGGCCGGCTATGCCTGCACGTCGATGACGCCCATCATGCCAAGCTGCTCGTGCTCCAGGATGTGGCAATGATACATCCTCCGCCCGGGGCGATCCTGGCGCAGCAAAAGCCGCACCGTTTCGCCGCGCGCCACGTTGACCGTGTCCTTCCAGGCGAGATAGGCCGGTTTCGAGACCTGCCCACCACGTTCGTGCTCGACCACCTGGAACTGCGTCCCGTGAACATGGAACGGATGGTCCATGTCGGCCTTGTTGACGATTTCCCAGAGCTCGACCTGTCCTGTTTTCGACACTACGTCGATGCGGCCCATGTCGAACGCCGCGCCGTTGATCAGGAAGCCCATCTGCATATCCGTCGCGCTCATCGTCATCGTCTCGGTGAACACGAAACGCCGGCTGACGGCAGGGGTGCCAAGTTGTGCAATTGGTCGAAGCTTTTCCGGCAGCGGAGGAAACGCCTCTGCAGGTGTGTCCGAAACATTGACCGTAAGCAATGTCAGGCCTGCATCGGCGGGGCGGCCTGCGCCCATCCAGCCGCGATCGTAGTCGAGCATGTTCAGGGTGACGGTTCCCGGCTTCTCAAACGAGACGATCAGTTCAAGGCGTTCCGCCGGGCTGAGCAGGACATCCTTGGCTGCCACCGGCGCCTCCAGCAGACCGCCATCGGTGCCGATGATCGTCATGGGTGCGCCGTCGAAGGAGAGCCGCAAAAAGCGCGCGTTGGTCGCGTTGTAGAACCGAAATCGCCGCTTTGTTCCAAACGGGACCGATAGCGCGGGATTTTTCTGTCCGTTGACCAGCACGTGATCGCCGACGCGCCCGTTCATCAAATCGACCATGGTGTTGTCCGGCATGGTGCCGTCGGCGGCAAGGCGAAGGTCTGTGAACACAAGCACAGTGTCGCGATACTCGGCCGGGATCGGGTCCGCCTTCGGCTTGACCACGAACGCGCCGGCAAGTCCGCGATAGACCTGCTCGGCCGTCTTGCCGTGCGGATGGGGATGATACCAGTACGACCCCGCGCTTCCTTCGGGCAGTTCGAAGCTGTAGGTGCGCTCCGTGCCCGTCGCAACGGGGTCCATCGGATTGCCATCCTGGTCAGCCGGAACCGGCATGCCATGCCAATGGATGGTGCTCGTCTCTTCAGGAATTCGGTTCGTGAATGCAATCTCGACACGGTCGCCTTCAGTCACCTCGATCAATGGCCCCGGGCTCATGCCATTGTACCCAAGGATTGGCGTGTCGAGCCCTTCTGCAAAGCGAACCATGGCGGGTTCAGCCGTGAGGTTTGCTCTGAACAGGCGGGGCGCATTGGCTTCATTGGCTAGCAGCGGCAACTCGCGCAACGCCTGGCCCTCAGGCAGCATGGCCGCGCTTTTTGGTGCCGCGCCCATGTCGTGGCCCGCGTGACCGCCCATATCCATGCCGGGCATCTCGTCCATCTTCATCTGGGCGATGGCGCGCGGGCTAGCGAGAACCGTGGCAACGCCTGCCGCCAGAAAACTGCGTCGATCCATGTGTTGTCTCCGAGATTAAGGTCACGCGCGTCGGCACGCGGTGTAACTCAGGTGGTACGCTCCGTAGCCAGATTGACATTAGCCTCGGTCACGTCATGCCACCGTCTTCAGCGCCTTTTCAAGCGGGCGACATAGGAGGCGGAGGTCATGCCCTCGATCCCAATTTGAATCGCGGGAGCGGAAACTGGCTCGGCTGGGGTTTATGAGCAACGGCGTTCATGGGTTTGCAGCTCCAACTGGGTAGCTGCCACACGATAGAGGTTCCCATCACGTGAAGGTCAAGGGACAATTTTCGAGCGCTGCTTCGGCACGACAGCGATGATTTGAGTTGGCTCAAAAGCCCTTGACGTTCCTGTGATGGGAAGCCTCATAACAATCCCACTAGAGGAGAGCCGCAATGATAAGACTGACAGTTCCGGAAATTAGCTGCGGGCAGGCGCCATCAGATCAGTCGGTTACAACGAAAAATTGGCCTGCCTGAACAGCGTACGGCCGGCGCGGATCATAAGAGCGCCAGCCGCGTTTGTTGCCATTAGGAGTTGTATAACAAGCCGCGTGGGCGCGTGCGGCGGCAGGTCAAGGGTTCATCCTGATGCTCATCCAACCGATCGATTATTTCCTCGTCGTCTGGTTCGCGCTGGCGCTGGCTTCGACGCTTTATGTCGGCATCGACCAATATCGCAACAATCCCGAGCCGGTGGTGATGAAATGGGGCTTCATCCTGGTTACCCTCTATATGGGTCCGCTCGGTTTGCTGCTCTACGTGCTCGCCGACAAGGAGCCCCGGCCGGGCGAGCATGAGGTGTTCACTCGGCCGCTCTGGAAGCAGGGCGTCGGCTCCACCATCCACTGCGTCGCGGGCGATGCCACCGGCATCATTCTTGCCGCCGCCGTCACGGCGGCGCTCGGCCTGCCGATGTGGATCGACCTGATCGTCGAATATCTCGCCGGCTTTGCCTTCGGCCTGTTCATCTTCCAGTCGCTGTTCATGAAATCGATGATGGGCGGCACGTATCGGGAGAACGTGCGCAAGAGCTTCCTGCCCGAGTTCATCTCGATGAACTTCATGATGGCCGGCATGGCGCCGGTCATGAGCTTCCTGATGATGGGCCGCGACATGCGTGCGATGGAACCGACGGAGCTTTTGTTCTGGGGCGTGATGTCGATCGGCGTCATCGCCGGTTTTGCGCTTGCCTATCCGGCCAATGTCTGGCTGGTCGCCCGGGGGCTGAAGCATGGGCTGATGACGCAGCGCGCGCAGCCAGCCGGCATCGATGGTCGGCAGCAGCCTGCAACGAGGCAACATGCGCAGATGCAAATGCAGCAGGCCGACGCCAGTGCACATCGCGGGCAGCGCCACGATATGGCTTCCCACAAAGGCAAAGGCGGCGGCCATCACATGGAGACAGATGCCACGACGCCGCAGGTCGCTGCGCTAGGTGCCGTCTCCCTGCTGGCGCTCGCCATCGGCATGATCGCGCCGGCGAACTGGCTGAACCTGACGCTGTCGGCACGCGACGTCGGCGGGGTGATCATGCCGCAAGGCATGATCATGGATCGCGACACGCCGGCCGATACGATGCGCGATATGGCTGCCACCGATCCGCGCCTCGTGGCCGCCTCTTATGGTCTGACGGCAAAGGGTGACCAGGACCTGCCGTTTCGGATGGAGAATGGCGTCAAGGTATTCGAGCTCAGGCCTTCGGTGGTCCGCTGGCAGATCCTGCCGGACGTTGCGGTCGACGCCTATGCCTATAATGGCCAGATTCCCGGCCCGCGAATTCACATTCGCCAGGGCGATCGGGTCAGGATCAACGTCACCAACGGCCTGCCTGAGGAAACGACGGTGCATTGGCATGGCTTGATCCTGCCGAACCAGATGGATGGGCCGGCCGAAATCACGCAGGCGCCGATCGAGCCCGGCCAATCCTATTCATACGAATTCACCGCAACCCAGCACGGAACCTATTTCTACCACCCCCATGCCAAGCCGGACCGGACCCAGGCGCTCGGCCTCTACGGTGCGCTGATCATCGATCCCGCCAATCCCGCCGATGAGGTCGCGGCCGACCATGATTACGTCATCGAGCTTCAGGAATGGCTGGTGCGGGAAGGGCTGACCTACCCGTCGATGCCGATGGACGGCGGCATGCCGAATTTCTTCACCATCAACGGCAAGGCCTATCCCTCGACCGAGACGATCCCGATGAAGGTCGGCGAGACGCTCAAGGTGCGGTTCATCGGCACCAACAACGGCTTCATCCATCCGATGCATATCCATGGCGGACCGTTCGAGGTCGTTGCCCGCGACGGCGAGACGATCCCTGCCTCGGGTCGTTTCCTTGCCGATACGGTCAACGTCGGGCCGGGTCAGCGCTACGACGTGATCTGGAAGGCGCAGCGTCCGGGCAAATGGCTGATCCATTGCCACATCCCGCATCACACCACCAACAACAATGTCGAGGAGAAGGGCGGCGGCGGGCTGATGGTCGTGATCGATGTGACATGACCGGCGTCGCCTTGGCTCGTTCCAACCGCTGCACCGGCCCGGACGATATGCGGTGGCTGGGGCCAAATTTTCTCTCAAGCTGAGGTTATCTGCCAGACAGCGACGCCGGCAAGGGCGAGACCGGCGGCGCCCTCGATGGCCCGGGAGATGGTTTCGAACAGCCGTGGCTGGCGCGCGAAAAACTGTACAAGCCGTTCCCGAAACAGGATCGACAACACGGCGACGCAGGACAGCGTCAGTGCCACGCCGACCATCATGGTGATGGCAAACAGGACGCCCGCTGCCGGAACACCCCTGGAGATCGCGAAAGTCATCGCGAAAAGCGTCAGCGGGCATGGGATCAGGCCTGCCATGACGCCGACAGCCTCGCCCTCGTGCCTGTGGTGATGGCTGTGACTCAAAGCGCGCCAGAGCATCCAGACGCCAATGAGGCCGAGCAGCCCGCGACTGATATGCTCCAGAAGCGGAGCGCGGCCGACGCTGCCCAATGCTATTGAGACCAGTGGCAACGAGAGAGCCGCAATCAGAACGGCAATCGTCACATGCGTGAACGACAGCGTGACAGATACGAGCAGGCCGCGTGAAACCTTCGCATCCGAACCGGCAAGATAAGTCGCCAGGACGGCCTTGCTATGACCCGGCGTCAGCGCATGGGCAGCCCCGAACACGACGCCCATCGGCAGGAAGGCCACGAATGCCAGCAAATTGCCTCCGGCCGCAAGCAGCTTGATCTGCTCGCCGAGCGTCAGGTAGATCGTGCGCTGAAATTCGACGAGCGTCTGGAACATCGGACGAGACAAGCAAAAAATGGGCGAGCGTCAGTGCATTTGGCCGTGGTCATGCGTGTGCTCGTGAGGGCGCGGATGGTCGTTCTCTCCATGTTCGGTTGAAAACCGCACATTCGCCTCGGCCAGGGCTGGCATATGCTGGGACAGTTCGTCCTTCAGCGCTGCCGCGATCTTGTTCGCTTCCGACAGCGGCAGGGTTTCGTTTGCGGCAATTGCGATGTCGGCGTGCAATCTATGACCGATCCAGCGCGCCTTGGCATCAACAATATGCGCGCCCGGAACATGCTCGGCGGCATGTCGGATTTCATCCATCACACCGGGTTCGATTCCATCCAGCATGCGGGTCAGCACCGAGCGGGCCGATTGCCAGACGATACCGAAGATCGCAATCGTGATCAGCAGGCCGACGATCGGATCGGCCAAGGAAAAGCCGAGCCAGACGCCGATGGCTCCGATGACCACGGCAAGGCTGGTAAGTCCGTCGGTGCGGGCGTGGTAGCCGTCGGCAATGAGCGCCGCGCTGTTGATTTCGCGGCCGACGCGGATACGAAACACGGCAACCGCCTCGTTGCCGAGGAAGCCGACAATGCCCGCCGCCGTCAGCCAGCCGAGGTGTGTCACCACTTGTGGATTGATCAGCCTGTCGATGGCCTGGTAGGCGGCGACAACCGCGCTGAACAGGATGATGAGCACGATGATGATGCCGGCCAGATCCTCGACCCGGCCCAAGCCATAGGTGAAGATCCGCGACGGCTTGCGCCGCGCCAGCACGAACGCAACCCATAGCGGGATCGCCGTGGTCGCATCGCCGATGTTATGGATCGTGTCGGCCAGTAATGCCACACTTCCCGACAACGCAACCACGACCATCTGCAATGCCGCGGTGATGGCCAGGATTACGAACGACCATTTGATTGCCCAGATGCCCCGATCGGTGGTGGCAATTGTCGCATCGATGACGCCATGGGTGTGACCGTTCGGACCGTGACCGCCATGGCTGTGGCCATGTGAGGCGCGACCGCGCAAGCCGAACCCGAGCCAGTCCAGAATGCGGGCTACGATTGCATTCATAGATACTTCGCCAGCTGCTTGAGTTCCGCCAGCGAGTTGCCGCCGGTTTCTAGGCTGTCCGTCAGGCAATGCTCGATGTGGTCGTTGATCAGCTCGCGCTTGGCGCTGCTGATCGCTTTTTCCACGGCATGAAGCTGCTGCGCCAGATCAACGCAAGGGCGATGCGCCTCGATCATGGCCAGCACCGCCGCAAGGTGGCCTTGCGCGCGCTTCAGGCGCTTTATGATGGAAGGATGCGAGGCGTGGAGGTGATCTGACATGCCTCAGCATATCCTCCCGGGGAGGATATGCGTCAAGCTCTAAGTCAGCCGTGCAACTTCCGGAGAGGCTTCACCTTGAGCATTGCTTGTTCTATGCCTTTCCCATGAAGAAGCTTGCCCGTTTTCTTGGCCTGCTGGCCGTTGCAATAGCGCTAGCGGTAGCGCTGGGCACGCTGCTGCCGCGCCCGCTCTGGCCGGCGGCCGTTGCCGATCCGATCGGCGCAAGCCACCGCATCTTGGTGCTGCAAAATCCGATCCACACCGACATCGCCATCCCGGTCGACGACGATGTGCGCCGGCGCTTCCATTTCCTGGTCGATGCCGGCATTCCAGCCGACATGGTGGAGGTCCGCTACATCGTCTTCGGCTGGGGCGGCCGCGCCTTCTATCTGGAGACGCCGACCTGGTCGGAGCTGAAGGCAGTGCCGGTGGTGAAGGCGCTGACCGTCGATGCCTCGGTGATGCATGTCGACATTTCCGGCGAAATCGCCGAGCCGCATCCCGACGTCGCCGGCTTCGACATCGGCGACGAACGCTTTACCGCGCTGCTCGATTACATTGCGGCAAGTTTCCAGCAGGGGCCGAACGGGGCCATTCCGATCGAGAATGCGGCCTATTCCCGCTTCGACCGGTTCTTCGAAGCCAATGGCCATTTCAATGCGCTGGTCGGCTGCAACACCTGGACGGCGGCGGCACTGCGCACGGCCGGCCTGCGCACCGGATGGTGGAACCCGCTGCCGGCCTCGCTCGGCCTGTCGATGCGGCTTTACAATTGAAGCCCGAGGAATAGCGGCCGTCTCGTCAGCCGGTTTTGCGCTCGTGCTTGGCCACATATTCACGAAGCGCCCTGTTGATCGCGCTTTGATAGCCACGGCCTCCCGGCGCACGTCTCTTGAACCAAGCGACGAGATCCGAATCGAGTCGAAGGGTCAATTGCTGCTTGATCGGTTTGAAATAAGGATTGCGGACCGCAGCCTGCCAGAACTCTTCGGTCAATTCGGGGATATCGCTGGTATCGACATCGCTCTCCGGCCGCGCCTTCAGAGCCGTAATCTCGGCCTTCTGAGCTTCCGTCAGAGGAGGTGGATTTGCGGGGTCGAATTCATGTCGGACGATTTTGCGCATAACGTCTTTTCTCCTTGGGCGTGGCTTGCCGCGCGGAAATGATGCGGATCGCCTCGATTCCGTCTTCCTCTCGATCGGCATGCGCGATCAACAACACCAATATGCTGTCAACAACGCCTATCGTCTGCCAGCGATACTCGCCCTCTTCAATCCGATCCTGCGTCGTCAATGCGAAAGGGTCGAAGAAAACATGACTGGCGATCTCGAAACTCACGCCATGCTTGCAGAGGTTCGAGTTTGCCTTTTCGGCGTCCCATTCAAATCGCAATTCATGCCTCGCATAACGACAATTATGTAACTACAAATTGGCACTACGTCAAGATGATACGCTGTCCGAGGTTTCCAGCGCTCGCCAGCCATAGAGCCAGTCGAGATCGGCGGCGAGTTTTTCGGGTGAGCGCATCGCCAGGAACAGGTTGCGGGCCATCGCCACCGGCCCGGCCGCGTGCCAGGCGAGGCGGTTGACGGCGCCGCGGCGGGCGACCTGGGCGACGCGCGGCCGCCGCGCCTGTTCCCAGGCGGTAAGCGCCCCCTCAAGATCGGCCGGCGAAGCGGCAACGAAGCCGGCAAGCGTCGCCGCGTCCTCGATCGCCATCGCCGCGCCCTGTGCGGCAAACGGCGTCATCGCATGCGCCGCATCGCCAATCAGCGCGATGCCTTCCGGCGTCGTCCACCGCCGCTGCTCGACGGTGTGGATCGGCCATGCCGTCCACGGCGCGGCCTCGCTCGCCAGACGGACCAGCGCCGGCGCGGCACCGCGCATGGCGCTTGAGAGGCTGGTGGGATCGGCATGCCCCGACCAGCCCTCGGCGATGCGCTTGCCCCTGGTGAAGGCAGCGAGATTGAAGGCAGTGCCACGGCTGACCGGATAGGCGACCATATGGAAGCCGGGATAGAGGAAGGCGGTAACGCAATCGGCCGCACCGATCGCTGCAAAGGTTTGTCCGGCGGGGCTGTCGGCGGCCACCGTGGCGCGCCAGGCAAGCTCGCCCGAAAACCGGCTCCTACCGAATTCGGCCGCCTTGCGGGCAAGTGTTTCTCGCACTGACGACCAGACGCCATCGGCGCCGATCAGCAGACAGCCAGCCTCGACCGTTTCGCCATCAACCGATGCAGTGACGGCGACACCTTTCGGTCCGGCTGTGATGTCGGTCACCCGCGAGCCAGCGATCAGATCGATACCGGGCTGCTCCGAAACTCGCTGCATCAGCGCTGACTGCAGATCGGCGCGGTGGGCAACGAGATAGGGCGCTCCCCAGCGCGTTTCTGCGGCCTGGCCAAGCGGTACGCACGCCAGCTTGCGCAGCGTGGCGGCATCCTTGAGCACGACCGCCTCCGGCCGCACCGCCGTCGCCAGCAGCCGTTCGAGTACGCCGAGCTGCCGTAGGATACGCGTCGCGTTAGGTGAAAGCTGGATGCCGGCGCCGGCAGCCTCGAGGTGCTGCGCCTGTTCGAACAGTTTTATCCGATAGCCGCGCTCGGCGAAGGCCAGTGCCGCGGTCAGCCCGGCGACGCCCGCCCCGGCGATGACCACCTGCCGGGACTGCGTTTCCTGCATCAGGCTTGTCGCGGAAGAATCAGGCGGCCTGGTCGATATAGAGGCAGCCCGGCGGCTGCGTTTCCAATGCCTTCAGCTTCGGCGAATATCGATAGAGCGTCGAGCAATAGGGGCAGACCTTTTCATTGTCGTCGCCCATGTCGAGAAATACATGCGGATGGTCGAAAGGCGGATTGGCGCCAGTGCACATGAATTCCTTGACGCCGATGTCGATTGCCGGATAGCCCGCATCGTTCTGGAAATGGGGAATGGAACCGCCTGCCATCGTCGTCTCCTGATCTTGTCGATTGCATCTGGATCATAACCCGTCTCTTTGCAAGATCGATGAAATGAAACTGTCGCAAAAGCCTGTCAGAGGATAAGTTAAGCCGGTTAACACCGTAATCCGCGGACGGGTGTGAGAAGAGCAGGAACTATGAACGAACTGAAGCCGGTGCAGAACGAATTCATCACCATCGAGGCTGCGAGCCGCGAAGGCGGCAATCCTGACCGCTTCGTCAACCGCGAGTTTTCCTGGCTGCAATTCAACCGCCGCGTGCTCGAGGAATCGCTGAACGCCAATCATCCGCTGCTCGAGCGCGTTCGCTTCCTGTCGATATCGGCAGCCAATCTCGACGAGTTCTTCATGGTCCGCGTCGCGGGTCTTGCCGGCCAGGTGCGCGAAGGCATCGTGCTGAAGAGCCCGGACGGGCGCACCCCCGAGCAGCAGCTCGAACAGTTGCTGCGCGAGGTAGAGCGCCTGCAGGAGGACCAGCAGAACAGCCTTTCGGCGCTGATGCTGTTGCTCAACAAGGAAGGCATCGAGAGCATCACCCGCGATGCCCTGACCAAGGACGAGAAGACCTGGCTCGAGGACCATTTCCAGGAGCAGGTGTTTCCGGTGCTGACGCCCCTGTCGATCGACCCAGCGCATCCGTTTCCGTTCATTCCCAATCTCGGTTTCTCGATGGCGCTGCAATTGCGCCACCGCAAGAACGGCGAGGAAATGAGCGCGCTTTTGCGCCTGCCGGTGGCGCTGAGGCGCTTCATCCGCTTGCCGGATCGCAAGCATCACGTCCGCTTCGTTCCGCTCGAAGAGGCGGTCAGTCTCTACATCGGCAAGCTGTTCCCCGGCTACGAGGTCAAGGGCTCCGGCACGTTCCGCATCATCCGTGACAGCGATATCGAGGTCGAGGAAGAATCCGAAGATCTGGTGCGGCTGTTCGAGACGGCGCTGAAGCGTCGCCGCCGCGGCTCGGTCATCCGCATCGAGTTCGACAGGCTGATGCCGTCCGAACTGCGCGACTTCGTCGCCGGTGAGCTTGGCGTCTCGGCAAGCCGCATCAGCGTGCTTACCGGGCCGCTGGCGCTTAGCCAGATCTCGGAGATCGTCGCCGTCGCCCGCGACGATCTGAAGTTCACGCCCTACAATCCGCGCTTCCCCGAGCGCATCCGTGAGCACGGCGGCGATTGCTTTGCCGCCATCCGCGAGAAGGACATCATCGTCCACCACCCTTACGAATCCTTCGACGTGGTGGTGCAGTTCCTGCGCCAGGCGATGGCCGATCCGGAAGTGGTGGCGATCAAGCAGACGCTCTACCGCACCTCCAACGATAGCCCGATCGTACGCGCTCTGGTCGACGCCGCCGAGGCCGGCAAGTCGGTGACGGCGCTGGTCGAGCTCAAGGCGCGTTTCGACGAGGAGGCCAACATCCGCTGGGCCCGCGACCTCGAGCGCGCCGGCGTCCAGGTTGTCTTCGGTTTCCTCGAGCTCAAGACCCACGCGAAAATGTCGCTGGTGGTGCGGCGCGAGGACGGCAGGCTACGCAATTACGTGCATCTCGGCACCGGCAACTACCACCCGGTCACCGCACGCATCTACACCGACCTGTCCTTCTTCACCACCGACCCGACGATCGCGCGCGATGTCGCGCAATTGTTCAACTTCATCACCGGCTATGCCGAGCCGGCCGAGCAGATGCGGCTGGCCATATCGCCGTTCACGCTGCGCAACCGCATTCTCAAGCACATTTCGGACGAGATCGGCCATGCGCTGGATGGCAGGCCGGCTCGCATCTGGATGAAGATGAATGCGCTGGTCGATCCGATCATCATCGATGCGCTTTATGACGCCAGCCGTGCCGGCGTCGAGATCGATCTCGTCGTGCGCGGCATCTGCTGCCTGAGGCCGCAGGTGCCCGGCCTGTCGGAGAACATTAGGGTGAAGTCGATCGTCGGCCGCTTCCTCGAGCACAGCCGCATCTACTGCTTCGGCAACGGCCACGGCCTGCCATCGGACGGGGCGATCGTCTACATCTCCTCGGCCGATTTGATGCCGCGCAATCTCGACCGCCGCGTCGAGACCATGGTGCCGATCACCAATCCAACTGTGCATGAGCAGGTGCTCGGCCAGATCATGCTCGGCAACATCATGGACAACCAGCAAAGTTTCGACGTATTGGCTGACGGAACCTCCCGGCGCGTTGTGCTGGAGGAGGGCGAGGAACCGTTCAACGCGCAGGAATATTTCATGACCAATCCGAGCCTGTCCGGACGGGGCGATGCGTTGAAGTCGCATGCCCCCAAGCGCATCGCGCAGTTCAAGCGCCGCAAGAAACAGAACGCAGCGACGGGCTGATGATTTCAGCGTCCCAGGGCCGGCTGCAGGACCGCCGACCGCTGTCCATCATCGATATCGGGTCGAACTCGATCCGTCTTGTCATCTATGAGGGGTTGGCGCGCTCGCCGACCTTGCTTTTCAACGAAAAGATGCTGGCCGGCCTCGGCCGCGGCATCGTTTCGACCGGAAAGCTCGATCCCGAGGCGGTGACGCGCTCGATGGAAGAGTTCCGCCGCTTCCACGCGCTTTCCGACCAGGCCGGCGCCGAGCGCATGTATGTGCTGGCGACCGCCGCCGCTCGCGAGGCCGTCAACGGCCCCGACTTCATCCACCGCGCCGAGGACGTGCTCAAGACCGAGATCCAGGTGCTGAGCGGCCGCGAGGAAGCCCATTATTCGGCACTCGGCGTCATCTCCGGTTTCCACCCGGCCAACGGCATTGCCGGCGACCTTGGCGGCGGCAGCCTCGAACTGATCGATATCGATGGTGAGACGATCGGTGACGGCATCACGCTGCCGTTGGGCGGCTTGCGCCTGCAGGACATGGCGAAGAACTCGCTGACCCAGGCGGCTAGGATCACGCGCGAGCAACTGGCGCGGGCGAAGCTGCTGAAGGGCGGGCAGGGCAGGGCCTTCTACACGGTCGGCGGCACCTGGCGAAACCTCGCCCGGCTGCACATGGAAATGACCAACTACCCGCTCGGCGTCATGCACCATTACGAGATCGGCATCGAAAGCGCCGCAAACTTCCTTCGGCAGGTCGCCAAGGCCGAGATCGATAAGATCAAAGGCATCGAGGGCGTCTCCAAGAACCGCCGCTCGCTGCTGCCCTACGGCGCCATCGTGCTGCAGGAGATCATGGCGGCGATGCAGCCCTCGAAGATCATCGTCTCGGCGCTGGGCGTGCGCGAGGGCTTTCTCTATTCGCTGCTCGACAAGGCCGAGCAGAAAGCCGATCCGCTGATCTCGGCGGCGGAAGAGCTTGCCCGCCTGCGCTCGCGCTCGGTCGACCACGCGCATGAGCTTGTCGAGTGGACCGGCAAGGCGTTCGCCGCCTTCGGCATCGACGAGACCAGGGATGAGGCGCGCTACCGCCACGCCGCCTGCCTGCTCGCCGATATCGGCTGGCGTGCCCATCCCGAATATCGCGGCAAGCAATCGCTCAACATCATCGCCCACGCCTCCTTCATCGGCGTCGATCATCCCGGCCGCGCCTTCCTGGCGCTTGTCAGCCTGTTTCGCCACGAGGGGGTGTTCAATGAAGCCGCTCCGGAAATCCGCGGGCTGGCGACACCGCGCTACCTCGAGCGCGCCCGCTTGCTGGCCGCGCTGCTGCGCGTCGTCTATTTGCTGACCGCGGCAATGCCGGGCGTCATGCCACGGCTGAAATGGGAAAACCGCGGCAATGGCGTGCTGGCGCTGGTGCTGCCGGCAGCGCTGGCCGATCTTTACGGCGAGCGGCCGGCCGGCCGGCTGGCACAGCTGGCAAGGGTCACCAACCGCAGGCTGGTGCTGGCAGTCGAGGGCGGGCCAAGCATGTCGGTGAAGTAGGCTGTCTCAGCCAAGTAATCTTAGGTCCGCCTCAAGGCAATCGTTTCAGGTTTTGCGCCGCCCCTCATTGCCCTGCCGGGCATTTCTCCCCGTATAGCGACGGGGAGAAAGAGGCCTTCGCAACGGATTTCGCTCACTTCCAGCGTTGCAGAAAGGGTGCCGGGGTCGCGGCCAGCTTCCTTCTCCCCGTCGCTATACGGGGAGAAGATACCGGCAGGCAGATGAGGGGCGGCGGCGACTTCTGCAGGTGGAAGAGTCGAG